>JBJKOY010000383.1:0-19143 GCA_046706945.1 Ignavibacteriaceae bacterium
GACCGTTCTGTCCCGTTTAGCAAGGGATCAAAAGAAATTAAAGGAATTACTTATTTATTTAGATTTCATTTCCGGCCGCATATAAAATCGGAATCCGCAAACCGAAGGAATATTATCACCCGTACCGTTGTCTAATGTTTACATTAAAAAGAAAGGTTTGAAATGCAAGCGACTGGATCCTTATTAATCGTCTTCGTAATTAATATTTCTTTATCCGCGCAGCCGAGGATGATTCCGCCGCCGAGTCCGGAGAATTTAAAATAAAGTTTGGAATTAAGCGACAGCCAGGCAATAAAAGTAGAGAAAATATTTCTAAGGTCGAAACAAAAAATGGATAAGGTGAAAGAACGCGAATATGACATTGCTAAAAATTACCGCCACAGTACGATGAAGTTATTAAATGATCCGCATGCCGAAATATTAAAGGTGCTTAATAAAAACCAGGCCGAAAAGTTCAACCGGATGACGGCTTCGATAAAAGCCCGCGGGACGTCGCCTCCGCCTATTTGTCATGAAGCGGGAAATCTTTTCAACAACCCGGAATGCGGCAAACCGCCTCTGCCTCCGCATGACGCCTGCGGACCCGGAAGTTCCGCCGGACCCTGCGGGCCATTATTAAATAACTCGCCTGAATATGACGATGAAGATTTACTGCGCGACTTGAGCGTGGTGGAAATGCTTCTGGAACAAGATGACCGGATGCCCCCGGATTCAACGTACGCCAGGTAAAAGAAACTTTTGTCCCCTTTCATCTCTCCGATCCCTCTGCATTCATAAGCAGGGGGATTTTTCATGAATAGAGATGAGGATTTGGATTGGTGGTCGGTGGTCGCATTCAATTGTTCTTTATTCGTGCTTAATCAATACCGAACTTAATACCGTAAAATATTGCATTTGACAAAAGAAAATTTTAAAAATTATTTCTTTCTTTTTTCGAAATTATCGCTCTTGTAAAATTCGCATGTGAGACAGGTTGCTAATTTTGTTGCAAAAGTACCCTGTACTTTTCCTCCGCACAATGTCCCGGCTACATAAGCGCATTGATTGCCGTGTCCGTAACAAGCCGGACAAACACCCAATTCTTCAACTTTATTACCCCCTTCTTCTCTCCCGCATTTCTTAAATTCCCAGCAGTTCATTTTTGCCTTTTTTAACGTTTAATATGCTTTTCATTATCATCGAACAAATTATGTTTAATTTAATCACACATCCGTCCTTAATAAATTACTCAATTTGACCGCTTTCAATTTAACTAATTTACTTGTCATGGGAATTATGCATTATGGCTTTTATTCTACACTTTGTGCTACTTTGTGAAAAACTTAGTGTAACTTTTGGCATTGCCATCACTTCGTGAGTGACCGGTTTTTTTGCTTCACAAAGGCAACCTGTCTGCCGACAGGCAGGCACAAAGTCCCACAAATAATTAATTTTCAGCAGTTTTAAGAATGATTACATATATAAGCGGTCAACTTGTGTAAATTACGAATGCCAAACCGATCTTCATATTCTTATCTTTTAATAAAAACAATTTTCTTTTGCGGTATTTATAAATAAGGGATAGATTTGGATTAGTATTTTTCAGGTTTTATAATGAAAAAAGGATAAACCCATGAAAAGGATAACTACATGTCTGTTGCCGTTTATTTTTTTGTTGAACTGCGCTTTGCATGCTCAGGTTTCCGTATCTCCTCAACTGGAACAAAGAGTGAGCGACGTTATGAGTCTTTTCAGGGTCAATCCTCAAAATTATAAAGAATTTTTTTCAAGCGGCTTTCTTTCCCAGGTACCAGACTCAAAACTAACAGAAATCTTTACTTATTATTATACGAACCTAGGAAAATGTATTAAAGCAAATCCGGATTTCCCGGTTACGCGCTACTCGGGGAAATTCTTCCTTATCTTTGAAAAAGATATGAGCGTTCCGATAAATATAACAGTTGACGAATCCGAACCTCATTTGATTACGGGTCTTTGGATAGGTGCGCCGGTTGCCATCGCCGGTTCTTTCAGCGACGTTGTTAACGAATTTAAGAACCTTCCGGGTAGGTCCACTATTCTTATTTTAAAAGTTTCAGGTAATAGACCCGATACTCTTGCATCTTATAACGCGGACAGCGAAATGGCAATCGGATCCGCATTCAAGCTGTACGTTTTAAGCGAACTGCTGCATGACGTTAACAAGGGCAGACGTAAATGGTCGGACGTCGTCAACCTTCGTGCGGAAGACCTTTCGCTGCCCAGCGGAATCCTTCAGAAATGGCCCGTCGGGTCGCCTCTTACCCTGCATACGCTTGCCGCATTAATGATTTCCCAAAGCGATAATACTGCGGCCGACGGAATGATCCGTCTCCTTGGTCGTAAAAATATCGAAAACATACTCCCGGTTACGGGGCATTCAAACCCAGGACTGGATATACCGTTCCCTTCTACTTCCGAATTGTTCAAACTGAAGGGAGAACGCGGAATGCGACACCTGCATAAATACCTTTCTCTTAATACGGAAGGACGCAGAGAACTCTTAAACGATGCGGTCTCGCGTATCGATCTTGACTCTCTTACTATCCCGTCAGAGCCTGCCTATATAGATTCGGTGGAATGGTTTGCATCCGCGGCGGATTTGTGCAGGGATATGAACTGGATCCGGCTTAACAGCAAGAACGAGCCCGGTGCGGAAGCAAGGAAAATACTTTCCATTAATCCGGGTCTTACGCTTTCAAAAAATAGGTGGAAATATATCGGATATAAAGGCGGTTCCGAACCGGGGGTAATGAACATGACGTACTTGCTTCAATCGGTAAAAGGCGACTGGTACCTGATGTCTGCCGGCTGGAACAATTCAAAAGCACCTCTCGATGAAAATAAATTCATAGGACTCGTAGGGGGAGCTATAAAATTAATTAAGTAATCAATTGTATATTTTTAATTTAAAGAGGCATGCGTAATACGGAATATCCCCGTTTACGCCCTGAAAGTTTTTTACTTCATAGATAAAAAGGAAAATTTATAACTACGGCAGTTAGAGCAAATCCTTATTTTATCACCTCCCGGGATTAAGCAACATCATTTAAGAAATTTTGCTTGATTCTGTTTAACTAAAAATCCATATTAATCAGTAATTCTATAAGATATTTCCCGGCAGGGAGAGGAATAATAGTTTTTATAAACAGACTTTTTATTCTTACCGGAAAACTTTCCCTCAAGTTCAAGATGCTATTCTAATGCGGTTTCCGATATTACTTCCGTCTCAGGAGTTCAAATAAACATTTATTATATGCACGGTAAAGTGTTATTATTTTATTTAAATATTAATCCCCGTTTGCCGTTCCGTATGCAGACGGAAATATACTTCTTATGTTTGCGAGGCTCCCGCATTCTGTCTAGGCTTTTTCAAACGAGAGGCCCTCCCTAATGCGTATATGACATGCCCTTTATTTATATCTAGCCTTGCCATAACAGTAAACAACGTTAACACGTAATTATAGGAGATTAAATATGAAAATAGGAAATTTAAACTTCAAAGATTATGCGGCAATGAAACCTCTCGGTTATTCGCAGACGGGCGAGTTCCTTACGGCAAAGGAACTATTTGCCCGGCCCTCGGACGCACCCGGTTCTCTTCTGGCATTGACGAAAGAAGAACAGATTAAACTCGCAGTCGCAAGATATAGCCTTGAGCCGGATTTTAAACTGGGCATTATAGGAGCGGGTTTGTTGACCAGGGATGAAATAATCGATCATATTCAAAGACAGGACCAATTCGGTCAAATGGCACTGGAAGCGGAAATGGGCTACTGCGGCAATCTTATTTCCGAATTGCATATTTCAAAAATTCCAAAGAAACCGTCGATTCCTAAAAAACGAATCCCGGTTACTCCAGATTGGAAAATAATAAGAAGATGTCTAAACTTAAAATTAAAAACCCGGGCGCTCTTCTGCGAGAATACTACCGACGCCGTTACGACACCTTTCGCGAATTACCGCATTGCGCACGTGCATCCCGCCTTTGCCGCAAGAGGATTTACGGTTATTTCGCTTACAGGAGTGGATGATGTAAGGACCAAATTCGTTCCGGAGGCGAAGAACGGGCTTACGGTGTATATAGGAGGAGTAGGCCACGGTTCGTATACCGTATATACCGGACATTTCGGCAACCATATTCTTGAGGTAGGTTTTTACGATCCCGCGGAAGTTGCCGGGAAAGCAATTCATCTGCTTAGCTGCGAAACCGCCGCCCAGCTCGGTCCCGATACGGTTGCAAACGGCGCAAAATGCTTTGCCGGTTATACAGAGAACTTCAATTTTGTATGGGACGATTCAACCACACCGGTTGACGAATTTCTCTGTTTCGTTGAAGCCGACAGCACTTTCGATATTATGATGGCTAACGGTGCAACGGCACTGCAGGCGTATAATGCTACCATAGCCGCATTTAACGCGGAGCTGCTGAAGCCTGGCATTCCGGGAAGCGCCGCCGCTGCCTGGCTTACATACGACAGAGACCATTTCAAGCTGCTCGGAACTGCTGCAACTACCGTACTGCCGTACAGATATATCAAAATCTGCTTCCCTCTCATAAGATTGGAGAAACAGAACGCTCTTGTAGAAGCAGGTGAATTAGCCGATTAATGTTCGTATATTGACAGCGGTCTGCGCGGGCCCATCTTACTTTATGCGGTTCCGCGCAGATTTTTTTCCTTTGGATTTATACAGGACGAATAGATACTAATAGCAATTAAAATAACACTGGTCCGGACCGGAAGTTTAAAAATATCGGGAGCCGAAAGTTATGCCTGTACCGCAAATTGACGATGAAAATAAGAAGAAACCATTATGCTATGACCCGTCGCGGAAAAAATTCATATATTATGACGAAATCATAACAAGAAAAGAACAGGTAGTTTCTCCCTCAGCTCTTTCAAAAGAGGATCAAAAAAAACTTGTTCTCGAGCGCCAGGCGGCGGGACCGGATTATAAGACCCAATCCATCAGCGGACCGCTTATGACCCGGGACGATGTGGTAAAAGCCATCATGAACGACGAAAAGTACGGAAGAATTGCGGTTGAAGCGGAGATTTCGTACCTGGATGACCTCTTAGGACAAATTATCGAAAATCTGCCTTAGGCTGTGCCGGTCTGCCGATAATATTTTATACTTAGGTGATAATATCGCCGGTCTCAAAAATGACCGGTCCTATCGACGAATGGGTAAAGGATTAGTTATCCGCAAACGGCCGAAAATATTTATTTTATTATGGTGAACCTTACCGTATCCCTAATTGCCGACGCGAATACTCCGATTCCGTCTCCGTTGAAGATCAGTACGGGTTCGTGGAAGTTGCCGTCGAATTCCTGAACGGAAGGGGCTGTCATAACGTAGTCCTTAAAGTTTGCATCGCCTGCATATGCAATTACCGTATAGTTCCCGTAAAACCATGTCTGGTTCAGCTGTACAACATAGGTATATGTCTGCCCGTTGTACGAATCTATATTGTTCATTGTACCGTACCTGAACTTAAGATCGTTAATGTCGTTCGCAACTCTCGCGGAGTCTTCGTTTGAACGCAGCGCGTTTTCATATATAAAGTTCGACGTGCCGGCGGTATCGGGAACTATCGAGAAGATGTAATAATCGGTACCAGGGGATGTTTTGAAGGTTATGCCGGGAAGAGCGGTATCGTATTTGAGCTGCCCCAGGTTTTTCTGGAGTACTTCGAATCCCTGTTGAGGTGTGGTTGTAGTTGAAGTAGTGTGAAGGTTCTTGCCGTCTATCGTCGCGAATACTTCCAGTGTATAAGTCTTGCCGTATCCTATCTTCATGCTCGAGTTGTAATATGTATCCGCGGCTTGATCGAAATTAAGCGGTATCCCGTTGATAGTAGCAGAAACATTGTTCCCGGAAGGCGTAAGGTAAAGCTGCCCCTGGTCGAGGGGCGCACCCAGGGGGAAATTTCTCATCAGTCTTAAACCCTTTACGGTTTCGCCGCAGTATAAATAGCCTTCTACTGTTATCTTAGGCTCGTATTGCGCGTCGTTTACGTTTACGCCCGGGCTGCCGCATTCGGCAAAGAGCACGGCAGCGACCGCAGCCATAAAATATTTGACGGTTTTCTTAATAAAACTTTCGGGAAACGATGTAACTTTCATTTAAATTCTCCGGCATTAAAATTTAATAGTCAATCCCAGGCTCGGAAGAATAGGAAGCATATCTTCCGTAGTTATATTCTGTACTACGGCGCCGTTCTGAATATTGCTTCTGTAATTTATAAACCAGACATTCTTCCGGTTGCCGATATTAATAATCTGAAGATACGGAGCAAGCGACCATGTACCGTAATCCTTCTTCCAGGTAATGCTTAAGTCAAGTCTTATGTACGGCGGCAGTCTATATGTGTCTATAGGGCCGGGGTATAATTTATATGCAGGCAGGTCCCGGCTGCCCGTACCGTAGTTGTTCCAGTCGGGCAGCGTGTTTACATAATAAGCCGAAACCGGCACTGTAATAGGCTGGCCGGAAGTATAAATAAAATTCAGCCCGAGCAGCCAGTTTGAACCCGAATTACTCGGCGCGCCGTTCCAGTTACCCCTGAATATATCGCCGATGTTTCCGTTAAGAACGAAATTCAATACTGATGTTCTGTCCTGCCGCGGGACAAATATGTTTCCCTGGTTGATCCCGTCGAATACATACTGGGTTCTGGACAGCGAATACGCTATCCATCCCGTAACCGCACCTATATCCTTTCTTAGCATTATTTCGAGACCGAACGATTTGCCGTCGCCTCTGATCAATAAATTTTTGTTTGATGTATACGCAGGGTTTCCGTCGGGCAGATAATAGCTCGGCGTTGTTTCTGCATTGAAATTCTGATTGAAGATATAAAGGTTTTTATAATTCTTTAAATAGGTCTCAAGATCCGCCACAAAGTAGTCGCCCACCTGTTTTTGATATCCGAGGATAAAGTGAGTTGCCCTTGAATCGTTGATATTTTTATCCGCCGCCATCCATATGCTGGAAAAGAAGAGTCTCTGTATGCTGTCGAGGTACTGGCTGTAGATACCGGTTGCAAATTTTAAATTGCTGGTTGCGGACAGCCGGTACTTAATCGACAGTCTCGGTAAAAAATGAGTAAAAGTTTTATCCGAATGAAAGCTTGCATATCTAAGCCCTGCTTCAATATCCCACACCGGTACTGGATGCCACAAGAAGCTTACATAAGCATTGGCCTCGTGAGCAAGGGTATTAATATTTACCAGGCCGGCATCCCAGTTGAAATTATACAATAGACCGAGCTGCTTGTAGTCGGCCCCCGCCTTCATATTCAACTCGTTTGAGATAAAATATTCAAGCGATCCTTTAGCGGTATAATCGGATAGGGTATTCAACTCGTTGAAATTCTGAAACGCATTAATGCTGAAATTCGATTGAAACCTGCTGCCAGTTAGGTAAAAGCTCGTAAAGACTTTATCGCTGAAAATATGTTTCCAGTTTATCGATCCCAGATTATTTCCCCAGTTGTAAAGGAAATGGGGACTTTGAGGCAGTGTTTTATCAATTTTATAATTCAGGTTGTCGGCGCTTCCGAAATAACTTAAAGTGAGGTTATCTTTATCTCCGAACTGGAAGAATCCCTTTAGATTTCCGTCGTCAAAATAATAACTGGGAAGATTTTTAATAAACTTGGCATATGTCTGGTCAATATACGTCCGCCTGAAAGAACCCGAGATTGATCCGAAGGAGCCTAGAGGAGACTGAAGGGTAAGAGAAGCTGCGATAAGGCTTAGATTAAAATCTCCCTGGAATTTGTTCCTGTTGCCTTCCAGGTCTATAACGTTTATTACCGAAGAAAGCCGGTCGCCGTACTCGGCGCCGAATCCGCCTTTCGAGACTTCCACCCTTTTAATGGCGTTTGTGTTAAACGTAGAAAAGATGCCGAAAGCATGCTCGGGATTATAAATCTCAGCGCCGTCCACAAGGTACAGGTTCTGATCCGGAGTCCCGCCGCGGACATAAATAGCCGAGGAGAAATCGGACAGCGCAGTTATCCCCGGCATGGTTTGGAGAGCCCTGAGCAGATCCGATTCGACGACTTGGGGAATCTGGTTGACCTGCTGCGAACTCATATCGATCGTTGAAACCGGTCTGGAAAACATCCGGTCGCCGATTCTTTCGGAATCACCCTTTACAATTACTTCTCCGACCTTGTATGCCGCCGGGGTGAGATAGAGCTTAATTATCCCGCCGCTTCCGTTTACGTCAATATCCTTTTCCGCGGTCTTGTATCCCACGTAACTCGCAACAAGTTTTTGCTTGCCTACAGGAACATTTGATATTACAAAGTATCCGTTATTATCGGTAATACTCCCCAGATGACTGTTTTTCAAATAAACGTTGGTTCCGATCAAAGTCTCGCCGGTAGACTTATCGTAAACAAAACCGCTGATCGTTGACGTTCGGGGAGATTGGGCTTCCAAAGAAATAGTAAATAATAAAAATAAAATAAATGCCTGGATGCACATCTCCGGTTTTATCATTTGGAAATCCTTGGTATTTGAACCTTAAGAATCATTAAATTTTTTACGGCCGGTATAAATTATGCGGAAGGTTATCCTTTATTAATAAATTTAAACGTTGAATATTAACTAAAAAAACAAATATTTCAGTGCAATTTATTTTCACCTAACAAAGTTAGCATGTTAAAATATAATTCGTTTTACATTGAACATTCCGGACAAAAATTACTAAATTAATGTTTTAATATTTACCTCATAGCTTACATATGAAGAAATTCGAACTGGTATCAAACTACCGGCCTTCCGGAGATCAGCCGCAGGCTATCCGGCAGCTAACTGACGGCATAAAAAGCGGGGAAAAGTTCCAAACTCTTCTAGGCGTTACCGGAAGCGGCAAGACTTTCACTATCTCAAATGTAATTAAAGAAATAAACAAACCTACGCTCGTAATTTCCCACAACAAAACCCTTGCCGCCCAGCTTTATTCCGAGTTCAAGGCATTCTTTCCACAACACGCTGTGGAGTTTTTTATAAGTTATTACGACTATTATCAGCCGGAAGCGTACGTAGTTGCCAGAGATCTTTATATCGAAAAGGATTTTTCGATAAACGAAGAAATAGACAGGCTGAGATTAAAAGCTACCACCTCTCTGATACAAGGAAGGAACGACGTGATTGTCGTTGCCAGCGTAAGCTGCATATACGGTATCGGCGCGCCGCAGGAATATGCCAGACAGATTATATTCCTGAATAAAGGAACAATCGTACCGAGGAAGAAACTTTTAAGAGACTTGATCGATATTCATTATGTTAGGAACGATGTTGAATTTACTCGGGGTACTTTCAGAGCCCGGGGCGACGTAGTCGAAGTAATCCCCGCCTATCAATACGACGAAGCCATAAGGATTGAATTCTGGGACGATGAAATCGAAAAGCTGTCGGTAATCGATTCCGTTACCGGGGAAGTTATAAACGAAGTGGAGTCCGCGGCTATTTACCCCGCCAAATATTTCGTTTCGAACAGGGAACAACTTCAGAAGGCTATTTACCATATAGAAGAAGAACTTAAGGACCGGCTGGATTATTTCCGGTCTGAAGAAAAATACCTGGAGGCTCAGAGAATCGAACAAAGGACAAAATTCGATATAGAAATGATGAAGGAGATCGGGTACTGCGCGGGTATTGAAAATTACTCAAGACATATGGACGGCAGGGAACCGGGCTCCAGACCGTATAACCTGCTGGATTATTTCCCGAAAGATTTCCTTCTTATAATCGATGAATCGCACGTAACGGTGCCTCAGCTTAGAGCCATGTACAACGGCGACAGGGCACGAAAGGAAACGCTGGTTGAATACGGATTCCGACTTCCTTCGGCACTGGACAACAGGCCGATGAAATTCGAGGAATTCCAGGCTATGCTTAACCAGGTTATTTTCGTTAGTGCAACTCCCGCCGACTATGAATTTGAAAAAAGCGGCGGGGTGGTCGTTGAACAGATTATCCGCCCTACCGGCCTCCTTGACCCGGAAATCGAAATAAGGCCCATTAAAGGACAGATAGACGATCTCATCGGTGAAATAAGAATACGCGTTAAAAAGAAAGAACGTACGCTTGTTACAACACTCACAAAAAAAATGGCAGAAGACCTGTCGGATTATCTCGATAAGATAGGAATCCAGGTTAGGTACATCCACAGCGATATAGACGCCCTGGAAAGAGTTGAAATTTTGCGCGACCTGCGTATCGGCGATTTCGACGTACTGGTGGGAGTAAATCTTCTTAGGGAAGGCCTAGATCTTCCGGAAGTATCCCTTGTAGCTATAATCGACGCAGATAAGGAAGGATTTCTGCGAAGCGAGCGCTCATTAATGCAAACGGCCGGGAGAACCGCGCGCAATGCGAACGGAAAGGTTATTATGTACGCAGACATAGTAACCCAGTCCATGAAAAAAACAATCGATGAAACCGAGCGAAGAAGAGTAATCCAGATGCAGTATAATAAAGAGCATAACATTTCTCCCCAGACAATTTATAAAAGCATGGAGGATATCCTGTCATCCACTTCCATTGCCGACGTAAGGAAGAAGGAAGAAAAAGATACCAGCGCATTTGTTAAAGTAGCCGAGCCGGTTCTTAAGTACATGAACAAGGAACAAAAGGAAGATTTGATAGAGCAGCTTACCGAACAAATGCATCAAGCCGCGAAGGACCTGGAATTTGAAAAGGCCGCAATGCTCAGAGATGAGGTAAATAGACTGAAGAAAATGATTAAAGCCGGGTAAACAATGTTCAGCAAAGGAAAACACTTTGTAATTATCGGCGGAATTTCCGGATTCCTTGCCGTTGCTCTCGGAGCATTCGGCGCGCACGGTCTTAGCGGTAAGATTTCTCCCCAGATGATGGAAATTTATAAAACCGGTGTTTTATATCACATTATCCATTCGGTAGTTATCCTTGCTATCGGATTGGCAGACAGAAGGGATTATTTCAGATCAGGATTATTTTTTGCGGCGGGAATATTATTATTCTCGTTTTCCCTTTATTTGTATGCAGTTACTGCAATTATAGATTATGCTTTTATAACGCCTTTCGGCGGACTTTTGCTATTGATCGGGTGGCTGTGGCTGGCTGTTTCTGCCTTCCGTAATAAGAGTTAATCCGTTACTTTACTGCCCTTAGCTTAAAATACACTTCTTCTGGCGAGAATATGCCGGCAAAAAACCTTTCATACATTACAGGCTCGATATTAAGTATACCGTCCATCCACTTCAAAACCGGGAAATGCGACGTAATAAAACGTTTTTCGATTACCTCGAACTGGGCTTTCCCCTCGTAATTGGTCCTATGGTTCAATTTCCATTTCTCGTAGAACTTAAGTTTTCTATTGCCTATATATTCGTAATTATCGAAAGAACGGATGGAAAAAGGTATTTTATGGTCCGGTTCACCGAAATATTTGGTATTTAAGAAAAAGGGAACGTAGACTATAAGGAGTCCGTTCGGTTTTAATATCCTATACAGTTCCGTTACGGTCTTATGGAAACTTTCAAGATGTTCCAGAACATGGGAAGCAAAGACTTCATCGAAGAAATTGTCCTCGAAGGGATAAGGGAACGTATTAATATCGTGGATCATATTCCCGCCGTAATCCACTATATCAAGGTTAATATATCCCTCTTTGAGATCTTTGCCGCAGCCGAGGTTAAGTTTATTCATTGAATATCCGTTCGTAAAATAGAAGCCGGTTTCTGCTTTCGGCAATCCGGCATGGTATTAAATTTTTAATGGAACGCATTCGAAATTTAAGAATTAATTATTAAATAATAAGGCGGGAATTGCACAAAGACAAAAAAAAATCCGGCTGAAAAGGCCGGATTTTTGTTCTAACTTAAGTTTAATTTAAGGAAATAACCGGAGAATTAACGCCTTTTAAGCTTATTTGTTCAACATTGACCTTAATTACTCCTCTTTTTACCATTCCGAGAGCGTTTGCTGCTCCCCTTGAAAGGTCCAATTGCCTTCCGGCTATATAAGGACCCCTGTCGTTTATTCTGACGACAACCGTTTTTAGGTTCCTCGGATTAGTAATCTTCAACAATGTACCGAATTTTAAGGTTTTACTTGCCGCGGTGAGAGCGGATTCATCGAATATTTCACCGTTAGCCGTTAATTTACCGTGGAAACGAGGCCCGTACCACGACGCCGTCATGTTTCCTTTATTTACATAATTCACAATTGATGTTTTTTCACTATTTATGTCATTATTTACAGTCCTATTTATAGTAATGTTTGCCGGTTCAAAAGCTTTATTAGACTCGCTAGTTATAAATGTAAATCCCACCAGCAAAATCATGATCATGATTATAATGACTTTGGTTAATGACTTCAAATATACCTCACAATTTATTTAACAATATATTAACATAACAAAGTTAGAGGCGGTTCAATGTAATATCAATATACGAAGTCACACCGGCCGGCGGTTGCTCAAATAACAAAATA
The DNA here is from genome assembly GCA_046706945.1 of Ignavibacteriaceae bacterium. Lineage (GTDB taxonomy): Bacteria > Bacteroidota > Ignavibacteria > Ignavibacteriales > Ignavibacteriaceae > FEN-1297. The sequence goes on from JBJKOY010000383.1 coordinate 12,520, forward strand.
TTCGAACAAAATCGTATTTTGGTCGAATATTATCTTCAGCGAGGTATATTTCGTTCATACCGATGCCGAATATAGGCCTTAAATAGGGGCTGCAGTGTTTACGGCTAAACTTTTCGGAGTGTTGGTTCGATAATAAGCGGGATGGTTTGCGAGAAACTAATTGTCACGGTAAATAACTTTGATTTAACGAAGAGTATTATGAATAGGCATTATGCGACGATTCCAATTCCCGGAAATCAACGGGCACTTTTTTATTCCTTCGTCGTATAAATCCCAAATTAAAAAGGTAAAGTATGAAGAACCGCCTCCTTCCCGGAAGAAATCTCCTAATTCTTCTTATTATTTTACTCCCCTTTTTACTAGGGAGTTCTAACCGTAAGGATAACGATACAAGGTTCAGTTTAATTAATTATTCCGTATTCCGGCCGGGCAGCGATGTAAGGATTAACTTATATTCATCCTCTTCATCGAACAATACTTACCGATTGAGATTATTTAAAATCAAAAATGTCGAAAACTTTTTCTCCGGCATTAATAAGGAAACGTCAAGATATAATTTCGACGTATGGGGAAACGGGGCCAAGTTTATGCTGCGGTATGCCGATCTTGTTAAGAATTGGGAAACCAATAACCTGTCACCCGGTTATCAATACAACAACGGAAAGAACCTGGATCTCGGTAAAATAGACAAACCCGGCTATTACATCCTTCAGGCTTTGTCCGGCAACCAGGTCGCTTACTGCGGGATAGTTGTATCAGACATGGCTATTGTTTATAAAAACAGCGGGAAACATCTCCTTGTCTTTACCGCAAAATCCGACTCGGGTAATATTGTAAGAGATGTAAGCTATGCGTTGTACGATAATACTAAATTACTGTCAAGCCGGAATTCCGATAAAGACGGACTGGCTATCTTTAATATAAGCGATACTTTAAAAAATTCGGACAATCCTTTTCAGTTGATCGCCAAAGCTGCGGGGGAGACGATTCTTAGCGACCCTTATTTTTATTTCGGTTCGGGAAATGATTATTACACGGCATATATTTATACAAACCAGCCGGTATACAGACCTGGGCAAAAAGTCTATTTTAAGGCTATAATGCGGAAGAACAGCGAAGACGGATTTCGGAACGTACCGGGGGAGAAATTTAAGGTCAGTATTAGATCATCTAAAAACAAGGAAATATACTCGGGTAGCCTGCGAACCAATGAATTCGGTACTTTAGCCGGAAGCTTCGACCTGGATAAGGAAGCGGACCTCGGCAATTATTCCGTAGCGGTCAGCAAAGATAACATGCTTTATTACGGTTCCTTCGAGGTTGAAGAATTTAAGAAACCGGAGTATTTCGTAAAAATCGAAACAAACAATAAACAATTTGCCGCCGGGGATACCGTTAAAGCCAGTATCTCGGCGGACTATTACTTCGGATCGCCGGTGACCGATGCAAAGGTAGAAGTTAATATTTACCGCAGACATTACTGGCATCCTTGGTGGTACTGGTCGCAATATGCCTGGTTCTATAAAAATTTTGCTTCGAACCGCATCGTCGGGTACGGGGATAAGGATCTGGTCTCTCAAAAAAGCGGCAGGCTTGGACCGGACGGGAAGTTTAATTATGAGTTTACCGCACCTTTAAATCAGGACGTGGATTATGTCTATACCATTTCGGCGGAAGTCACCGATAATTCCAGAAGTACCGTCTCCGGGGACGACGAGATTTACATTACCCGCGGGAGTTTCTCAATCGATACTTCGCCGGAAAAATATTTTGTTCCACTCGGACAGCCGGTGACCTTAAGAATTAATACAGCCGATTTTTCTTCGAAGCCTGTCCCCGCCCGATTCCGGCTTGTTGTGAATTACCCGGTTCTAAAAAACGGTGATGCCGGCGGCTATAATCCTCCGAGCGATACTATATCCGGGGCTACCGATTCTCTCGGTAAAGCGCTGGTGTCGTTCTTGCCCAGGATGCTGCTCGAAGGTTATTATAAGTATACCGTGTATTCCAAAGACGAGAAGGGAAGACGGATTACTGCCGGGAATTCTTTCTATATGGGATCCGGAAGATATTACAACTACAACAGATACGGCTCGGGACCGGAGATAGTCACGGATAAAGATTCGTACGTTAAGGGCGACAGCCTTACAGCTTTTATCTTTTTCCCGCAGACAAATATGGATGCTCTGGTTTCGTACGAATCAAAGGATTTTATAGGATATAAGGTTTACCGGATTGATAAGAACAACTTAACCGTTAAATTAAAGCTTACCGGCGAATACGCACCAAGTTTTAATATCGGCGTTACATATTTAAAAAATAGCCGGCTCGAACAGGCAAACAAAACGGTAGGAGTGCTCGACAAGGATAAATTCTTAACGGTCATCGCAACACCTTCGAAGAAGGTTTATAAACCCGGCGAAACAGTCAAGTATACACTAAGCGTCACGGATAACAACGGCAATCCCGTAAGAGATGCCGACCTCTCCGTCGGGACGGTAGATGAGAGCATCTATGCCGTAAAGGAAGACGAAACTCCAGATATAAAAACTTTTTATTATGCGCCCAGGTACACCTACATTCCCACTTACTGTTCCCTGCAGAACGGAAGTTACAACGGTATAAGCCGCCATGCCACGCTGCTGGATACCAAAACGAAATATGATAATCTAAGCCCTATGGGAACCGGCAACCTTTTCGGAAAATTGATTACTAAACAAGGACAGGTAAAATTCGGAAATATATATATATTGATAAGCGGCGGTAATTATTTTTACAGCATAAAAGCCGACACTTCCGGCAAATATATGTTTCCCCTTATAAAGCAGGGAACGTATGAGCTTTTCACATTCCTGGACGACAATGAATTAATTTACCGCGGAAATGTCGATGTTCAGGATGAAACTCTGAAAAATATTGACCTGGGCGATTATTCCAACATTCGTCCGGTACCATTCCCTATCAGAAGACCGATGGTGTTTAATGAGCTGAACCGCTTCGGTGTTTTACAGTCAAAAGCATCAGATCAAATGGCTTTGGCAGGAAATGTCGTACGGGAAACTCAAAGTTTCGTCAAGCCCCAGGTAAGAAGCAAATTTACCGACGCCGCTTTCTGGGATCCCGATGTTATTACGGATATAAACGGAAAAGCCGAGGTCAGTTTCAGCCTGCCCGATAATTTGACAACATGGAGAACAACCATAAAAGGAATAACGGGAAATACACTCGTCGGTCAGGATACTTCTAAAATAATATCCCGCAAGAATCTTCTCATTCGTCTTGAAACGCCCCGTTTCTTCAGAGACGGCGATGAATTAATTGTTTCGACGATTGTGCACAATTATTTAAAAACCGGGAAAGAGGTTAAAATCGCCTTGGATCCCGGTAAATTAAATATTATTGATTCGAGAATAAATCAAGCAAGCTACGATACAAATTGGAGTTCAGATAATCATAAGATATATGACGTTAATATCAACAATGACTCGGAGGTCAGAATTGACTGGAGAGTCAAGGTCTCTGATCCGATCGGTATTGCGGAAATTGAAGCATCGGCATTAACAGATGAGGAATCCGATGCCGTTAAGGTTAAAGTACCTATAGAACCAAACGGAATTAAAGTTGATGTGCCGATCTCTGCAGAGTATTCGGAGGGAATAGGAGAAAAAGACCTGACATTTTCCATTCCCGATCAAGTTGATTTAAGGACGGCCAAATTATCGTTTTCCGTATCGCCTTCGTTAGCAGGAACTATGCTTAAAGCGCTTGATGATCTGGCGGGTTATCCGTACGGCTGCGTTGAACAAACGATGAGCCGGTTTCTGCCTACTATAATAGTCGCAAATACCTTCAGGTCTTTGGATGCACCGGTCGAGGCGAAGACATTGGAAGAACTTCCCAAAATGGTCGACGCGGGGTTAAAGAGACTTTATTATTTCCAGCATGCCGACGGGGGCTGGGGATGGTGGACAAACGATAATACGAATCCTTATATGACAGCTTATGTAATGTACGGTTTTACGCTGGCTGAGAAAGCAGGTTATAAAATCGATTCGGCCGTTTATAATAACGGACTGACAAACCTAAAGAATCAATTGGAAACAGATGAAAACGGAAATTTTACAACCAAGGCATTTATGATTTATGCCCTTACTACGGCCGAAAAGGGTAATATGGATAAAAAATTCTACTCTGCTAAAATCGATAGTCTCTTGAATAATAATTTAAATCCTTATGCTTTATCTCTGCTTGCACTTTCCGCATATAATATGGGTGATATGATCCGGTTATCGGCCGTATTAAACAGATTGGTCGGCACGGCGGCGCAGGAAGGAAACTATGTTTATTGGGGAGGCAAAGCATGGCATTACTCGTGGCATAACGACAAAGTACAAAGTACGGCGTTTGCGGTGAAAGCATTATTATTAAGCGGCTCGTACGACAGGCTGGTTTACAAAGCCGTCAGGTGGCTGCTGCTGCAAAAGCAAGGTTTTTCGTGGCATTCCACGCAGGAAACGGCGGCGGTAATTTTCTCATTAACCGATTATTTAAAACTGACAAAAGAGCTTAACCCGAATTTTAATATCTCGGTATACTTGAATAATGAAAAAATACTGGACAAAAATTTTACCAAATCAGATGTGTTTGACGAACAGCCTTCTATTGAAATATCCGGTGAGACCGACAAAAATTTGCATCACGGCTCGAATACGATTGTACTGGTAAAAAAGGGCGACGGAATCGCATATATTTCGGGGATCAATGAGTATTATATGAATGATTCGTTAATTGAAAATAATCAATCGTTCAAAATAACCAGGCAATATTACCTTCTTAAAGCGGAAAATACCGGCGATAAAATAATTTTCACAAAAAATAATATTGAAGGGAAAATTAAGTCGGGAGATATTATTTTGGTCAAGACGCATGTTCAAACCGGAGATAACGGGCTGCGTTATTTTATTCTGGAAGATATGCTTCCTTCTGGTTTCGAACCGGTAAAAGACGAATCGAAATTTGAAATTGAGGGAGAAAGCAGGCCCGGGAATTACTATTTAGGAGTGAGGCCCGTCTGGTTTTACGCAGATAAAGAATACCGGGATGACCGGGTATCTTTTTTTGTAACCGACGTAAATAAAGATATGAACTTTTCGTATATCATTCGCGCCGAAATCCCGGGTGGTTTTAATGTATCGCCTGCTAAAGGTTACTTAATGTATTATCCGGAAATTTCGGGATTCAGCAGGGCTTACAAATTTAAAGTCTCAGAGTAGGAGTTGTTCCAACAATATTGTGAAAAGTGTTGAATTTTAACAATAATTAGCATTAAACATAAATATATAAATAATTTACACTTCTCGAAAATAGGAAGAATTTATTAATCCCGCTTCTTAATTATGATAAGCCGCTTACCAGAATAGCCGTTAAAGCCGTTTTTTATCCTTTGGCATATAAGTTGCCCCTCCAATGCCAAAGATTAATAATTAAAAATGCAAGAAATAACATTATGATTAAGGGAACGGTAATTATCGAAAAGGACATATGCAAAGGTTGCGAGCTCTGCATCGAAGCATGTCCCCAAGAGAGCCTGGGATTATCGAGCAAAATCAACATCAAGGGTTACAGGTATGTAGAATTAATTCAGGACAACTGTACCGGCTGTGTAAACTGCGCGCTGGTCTGCCCCGATGTAGCAATAACCGTTTACAGGCAGCCTAAAGCAGCGATTAAAAAAGCAGTATAATTACCTCCGTTTCCAGATAATCTGAAGTTATTTCCTAAAATTGGGTTTTTAATGATAAAAAAAGACAAATCAAACGGCGAAGTCCGTTTAATGAAGGGCAATGAAGCATTAGCCGAAGCCGCTATACGTGCGGAAATCGACGGATACTTCGGCTATCCTATCACTCCCCAATCTGAAGTATTGGAGTATTTAACCCGGGAAATACCCAACCGGCACGGAATAGTATTGCAGGCAGAAAGCGAAGTTGCGGCAATAAATATGATTTACGGCGCCGCAGGCGCCGGCGGGAGGGTAATGACATCATCATCAAGCCCGGGCATCAGTCTGATGCAGGAGGGTATATCCTATATAGCTTCGGCTCAACTGCCTTGTTTAATAGTTAACGTGAACAGAGGAGGTCCGGGACTTGGGACTATTCAGCCTTCCCAGGGAGATTATTTTCAGGCAACAAAAGGCGGCGGACACGGTGATTATCATCTTATCGTACTTGCCCCTGCCTCGGTACAGGAAATGGCTGATTTTGTATTCGATGCTTTCCGGTTAGCCGAAAAATATCGAAACCCGGCAATGATTTTGGCGGACGGTGCCTTGGGACAAATGATGGAAAAAGTCGTTTTACCCGAGGAAGGCTCTCTTGTCAAAGAAAAAAAACCATGGGCGACCGTAGGAAAGCCGGCGGACAGGGAACGGAATATTATTACTTCCCTGTTTATTGAGCCGGAGAAAATGGAGGGGATAAATATCCAACTTCAGAAAAAATACGCTCAAATACAAAATGAAGTTAGATTCGAGAAGATTGGTCTGGAGGATGCAGAAATTGCACTCGTAGCTTACGGGCTATCGGCAAGAATTTGTCAAAAGACAGTTGACCTGGCAAGGGA
>JBJKOY010000384.1:0-1216 GCA_046706945.1 Ignavibacteriaceae bacterium
CAGGGCTTTTTAGCCAAATTTAATTTGGAAGAAATTCTGCCGCAGAAATACCATGTACTGGCCGTAATATTATTGATTATCATCCTTTTCCTGATATTCTTAAATCCGCTTTTTTTCGGAGATAAAACTTTCCAGTCCGGCGATTTAATCTCAAGCCACAGCTTCGAAAATTACATCAAGGATCATACGGGCGGCTACACGTTGTGGAACCCGTTGATATTCTGCGGCATGCCGGCATATGCCATCGGTACCGGATATAAATGGTTTAACCTTATATGGGTCGGAATTACCACGCTTAAAAACATTTTTGTCAGTCCGTTTTCCGTCCATTACGCCATATGGACTTTTTACCTTATACTGCTCGGCATTAACATGTTCTTTTTAATGAAATACCTGACCAAGAATACCGCGGTCGGCGTGTTTTCGGCAGTCGCAACATCATTCAGCACGGGAATAATTATTTTCCTTTATATAGGGCATGTTACAAAGCTTGTCGCTCTCAGCATGTACCCTCTGATATTTCTGATGATGTTCAGGTTCGAAAAGAAGATAAAGGTAATCGACTTCTTATTATTGATCATAGCATTTCAAATTATGCTCCAGGGCTTCCACGTCCAGATAATTTATTATACCTTTTTCGCGGTCGGGATTTATTACGTCTTTTTCATATTAAGGGGATTGATTAAAAAAGACAGCGCCGCAACGAAGAACCTTCTTAAATCGGCCGGTGTATTCGTCTTCGCCGCGCTAATCGCAAGCGCCATACAGGTGGATAATTTTTCGCAAATTTATCAATACTTGCCTTATTCTACCAGAGGCGGAAAGAGCATAGTCGAAAACGCATCGTCTTCGCAGGTTGAGAACGAGTCCTCCTCCGGTTATTATCAGTACCACACCGACTGGTCTTTTTCTCCGGGCGAAGTCCTGACATTCATTGTCCCTTCATTTTACGGTTTCGGCAGTTCCATTTATAACGGTCCGCTTTCCAACGGGCAGGACGTAGACGTAAATACTTATATAGGGCAAATGTCTTTCGTAGACGTTGCGGTCGGCTATATGGGGATCCTGATCTTCTTCCTGGCCCTCTTTGCTATATATACACGGTGGAAAGATCCGCTGGTGCAGTTTCTGACTATACTGTCCGGGATTGCTTTACTGATATCTTTCGGAAGAACCTTCCCGGTACTTTTCAATTTGATGTTTTATTATTTCCCGT
>JBJKOY010000385.1:0-5378 GCA_046706945.1 Ignavibacteriaceae bacterium
TAGAATTCTTTGTGATGTCGGCCGTAATATTTAGATTGAAATTAATTCTATGCAGTATTAAGTTAATCATAATGAAATACTTTAAAATGTTCATATTGCTCCCTCTCGCCGCGCTTTTCTTATACGGATGCGACAGCCCGGCGCCGACGGAACTTGTACCCGACTCCCAAGATCAAAACCAGGTTCAGGTGCAGGTTATTGCCAAAGATACGAGCAATGTGTATTACAATAACGGTTTTGATACAACCGGATTGGCGCAGCAGCCGTTAGAGTATTCCAATTTTATTACGGTCACCGGAACCAAAGTAACGGAAAACGGTATTACAAGGTCGTCGGGATATGCTAGGGTTTTATTGTTCGATACTTCTAATCCTATTAAAGGACCGGGCGGAAATATTTTGGGCTACCTGACCCGGAAACTAAATTTTAATAGAATGAATGTAATGTTCGATAATATCCCTGCCGTCGCGATTCCTTATAAGCTCAAATACAAGTATAACGGGACAAATATAGATACCGTGTTGGGCGAGCAGTATGTCTTGGTAGACAACGGGAATGCTCCTGGAAGATTCCGATTCAAGTATAATTCGCATATTAATTTCCATATGATGCTGAATAATAAAAACGTTAATTTCCAAATTCCCACCCCTTCCGAAATTACCGGAGAAATTAAGATAACGGGACATCTGGCAAATAAAACTCTGAATGCGGTTGTTCAATGGAACGGAGAGGGCAGCAGCAGCCTTATACTTATTATCGGAGCAATTACAAAAGCTTCGAACGCTGTTTACCCGCTTTACCAGCTTCAACTGCAGGATAAAGGGAACCTAACAATACCGTCCAAGCTGCTTAACGAGATTCCGCAAAACAGGTACGGCAAGTTTGTATTTACCCTGGTTCGTAAAATAGAAGTTCAGGAACCAGGCGGGGATACGAATTTATACGTCTTATCACAAAGCATTCACAGCATAATACTCGATATTCCTTGAAGTTTAAAAAATCAATATTATACATATTATCCATTACTATGATATCGATAATTAGGATATCGGCTCAAAGCTCTTTCGGGCTTACCGGCCTTTGGAGCCCGGAATCGAATTCCGGCAACCTGCTGAACAGCCTTGAAAGCAACCCGTCCGGTTTTTCAAACGTTAAGGACTGGGGATTGAAGATTTCCTACGGCGGTGAATTTTCGGGCAGTACAACGTCTAATTTGTACCTGATCTCTTTGTCCAAACGATTAGGCCGCCACTACCTTTCAGTAAGATATACTCCCGGTTATCAAAAAGAATTTATCTTTAACAACGGCCAGCAGATACTTCTTCAGGATTCTGCCACCCAATCTCTCGATTCACGATTTACGTATAAAGAATTGTTCGGAATGGGATATTCTTATGACTTTTCAGATGATTTCAGCGCCGGATTCTCGCTTCGATATTTTACCCAAACTTTCGACCAGGAAGCCGTGCAGCCGGTATTCTCGGATACTTTATATTTAATCCGCGACAGCCAAACCCGGAATGCCAATTTCTGGCGGGGCGATGTGGGATTAAATTATAAAGCCTCCGAAAAAATCTCACTTTCGTTGTCAAGCGTAAATTTGTTTACATTAAACGAAGCGCCTCCCGACTCACAGATTAGTATGTACGAGATCAAGAAAACAAAAGGCGCTATGCTGGGGGTTTCGGCAACTCCCTTAACGGATTTGAATTTTAATCTCTTGTATGAAACAACGGGATCTTTTCAAACGGGACTAAACGCCGGCCTGCCCCTGTGGAATAAAGATTTTGGATTCTCAATTACAGTTTTTCACGATAAATATCAGTCTCCTTATATAGCAGGTATTATTCCCGCCGTATCCTATTTCAACGGGCTGTTCGGGATAACCTTATCCGGAATAAAATATTTTTCGGACAGACGTTCGACCCGGCTGTTTTCGGATTTTGAAAGCGAAGGCATAGATAATATTATTAACAACAGGTACAGTTACGATAAGGCCGTTTTAACCCTGACATTTTCCTTGAATACCCTGAACCGGCAGTCCGTGAAGTTTGAGGATGTTAAAATTTTGGATGAAATATACCCGACATTATCGGAAAATTATCTGTCGTACCCCTTCGCCAGGGCAAAGGTAGTCAACTTAACCGATAAGCCGGTAACTATAAAACCTTCGAGTAAAATCGAAGGCATTAATCCCGAAAAAATAGATTCTCCTCCCGTTGTTGTGCCTCCGGCGGATACCGCCGAGATTCCTTTTTATACGATTATTCCGGGGACTTATCAAAAAGACAAAACGGGTATTTCATACATAGATTTTTATTTATCAAACTCATCGAACCGCGAGGAAGACAAGATACAAAAACCGATTTTAATAAACGGAATAAATGCATGGGACGGTAAAGTGATAAACCTCCGGTACTTCATAAAGAAGGACAACCAGTTTTCAATGAACTACGCGAAAGAGGTGCTGAGCAAATATAAAGCGGAGCTTGACACGCTTTCTTACGCATTATCGGTTTTTTATAAAATAAGAATTCTATTCAACTACTTCGTAAAGAACATGGTTTATACCTCTAGCCCGAGAGCGGCACAGGACTACGTGCAATTCCCCCACGAAACTTTTAAATTGAAAGGCGGCAATTGCGACGACCTTAGCGTATGCTACAGTTCCCTGCTCGAAAGCGTAGGCATTCAAACGGCTCTGATCGATTACAAACCCCTCAACGGGATAGGTCATGTGGCGGTTCTCGTTAATACGCAGCTTTCACCGGCACAGGCCGGATTAATTACGAAGAACGATTCAAAGTATATCGTCAGGAAAAACGATATGGGAGTTGAAGAGGTCTGGATCCCGGTTGAAACTACGTCGCTGACCGGTTTTAACAAAGCCTGGGATCTTGGCGCAAGCAAATTCAACGAAGATGCGCTGGACAATCTGGGCCTGGCAAAAGGAAATGTGCAGATAGTGGATATATACTAAAATAAACAGTAAAATTTATCGGGTAATATTATCATGAAAACATTAATCATATTTTTAATAACGGTAAGCATAAGCTTAGCTCAATCTTTTAAAATAGAAAAAGTAAAAGGCGAAGTAAAAGTGCAGCAAGGTACGAGCGAAACGTGGAAGCCTGCCGCGAGCGGTGAGGATATTACGGGTGATGCGGTAATATCCACAGGTAAAAATTCTTACGCGGTTATAGGAAAAGCAGGCACGGAATTCATGCTGAAAAGTTATTCCGCGCTCAAGTTATCGGGTATTAAAAAAATGAGCGTCAACGACCTGATCCTTGCTATGGCGATGGAAGATATGCTGAACGCTCCCAAGAAAAACGAAAAAATCAATTCCCAGAATACTGCGGTTTACGGGGCCGAGATAAACGGGATAAAATCCCCGATGGTGGAATCGGACGATTTCGGAATTAAAAGATTGAACGGCGCGGTACAGCTTGCGGAAAACGGGTTTAAAGAATCATCCGTGATTTTTGCTAAAGAAACATTCAGAAAATATCCGGAAACCAAAACAATGGCGAAGTACAGGATTTATTTTGCGGATATACTTTTCGATCTGGGGTTAAACGAAGACGCTTACGACGATTTTAAATCGATAGAGGCTCTGAAGCTGAACCCGGAAGAAAAGAACGAAGTAGGTTCCAAGATGGATATTTTGGCTAAAAAGCTTATGAAGGAATAAGTCCTTTATTTTAATCCCCGAATTTACTAATTTTTTTACTGCAGTTATTAGAACAATCCGATAGGTTAATCCTCTCCATACTAGAAGGTATAAAGTGTCCGCTTTTGAAAAATTTTTACAAGGAATAAAAACTATTCTCGATACCCCTATTGCCGAAGTCGGCAAATCGCACCTTACTTTATGGTCCGTGATTTATCTGTGCATTGCGGTATTCCTGCTTGTATTTTTAACGGCCAAATTAAGGAAGTGGATAGTCTACAAAGTACTGGAGCACAGTAAAATAGACCTCGGGGTCAGGATTGCGGTCGGAACGATCGTCCGTTACGGAGTACTTGTCCTGGGTTTTATTATAATCATGCAGACTGCCGGCATCGATTTAAGCGCTCTTACCATTCTGGCCGGCGCTTTGGGCGTAGGTATCGGCTTCGGGTTACAGAATGTTACAAACAATTTTGTAAGCGGGATTATTATTCTCTTCGAGCGTCCTATAAAAGTAGGAGACAGAATTGAGATCGGCGATGTATTCGGCGACGTTGTAAGTATTTCAATGCGTTCTACTACGGTAATTACGAACGATAATATCGCCATAATCGTACCTAATTCCGACTTCATTTCATCGAAGGTTATAAATTGGAGTTATAACGACAGGAATGTAAGATTTAATATCCCTGTGGGAGTTTCTTATAACGAGGATCCCGAAAGGATAAAAACAATTCTGCTGGAAATTGCGAGCTCGCACGACGATATACTTAAAACACCTAAGCCGGAAGTGCTGTTTACCGAAATGGCCGACAGTTCTCTTAATTTTACCTTAAGGGTATGGGCCGATAAATATATAAACCGGCCGAGCTTACTTAAAAGCCTGCTTTATTTTGAAATTTTCAAACGCTTCAAAAAGGAGAATATCGAGATCCCCTTCCCGCAGAGAGATCTTCATATAAAGAATACCGAAATAAACGTAAGGCAATCGGACTCAAAAAAATCAAATGAGCAGACTTGAGCCCCCTTCAGAGAATCCGTGCAGCGGATCGGGCGTGCATACTAAATATTATCACTTGCTTATTGCGTAAAATAGTGCTACTTTTGAAGAACTAATTCGCCCTCTTGAGGGCGATTTTTATTTCTATGAATTTATTAGACGAAAAAATAAAAAGTATCGCGGCGGAAGTTGCCGAAAAGAACAATTTTTTCATCGTCGATTTCGTTGCCCGCGGCACCGGTAATTCGAAAATTTACGAAGTTTTTATCGACGGGGAGAAGGATATCTCCGCGGACGATTGTGCTGAAGTAAGCCGGGACATCAATACATTAATGGAACAACTTCCCGATTCCAATACTGTGGCAAGACTTGATGTCTCGTCTCCCGGAGTTGACAGGCCGTTGAAGTACCTCAAACAGTATCCGAAGCACATAAACAGGAAATTCGAGGTGTCCTTTAAAGACGCCGGTAATGTCCGGAAAATATCGGCAAGACTGCAGGGCATCAACGGAGAGAACCTGGTATTTGCGTCTAAGAACAATGAAGTAATTATTAATTTTAAGGACATTATAAAAGCCAAAGTAATCATAAGTTTTTTCCCAAAGGGATAAAATTACTTAACGGAGGAAGCAAGAAATGAACTCAGATATCGTTGAATCCTTTGCCCAGATGGTCCGGGAAAAAGGAGTTGACAAAGATGTATTA
>JBJKOY010000386.1:0-5969 GCA_046706945.1 Ignavibacteriaceae bacterium
CCAACAGCGGGATCGGCAGAGCGATTACACTGGCATTGGCAAAAGCAGGGGCTTCGGTTGCGATCGATTACGTTGTAAACCGCGAGTCGGCTTCGGACCTGGAATCGGAAATAACCAAGCTGGGCGATAGGGCCATTATGGTCAAGGCCGACGTAAGCAAGATTTCGGATTTGAAGAATTTAATAGATACTACGGTTAAAAAACTCGGCAAGGTCAACATACTGGTCAACAATGCGGGTATAGAGACCCGCACTTCCGTACTCGATACCGATGAAAACCAGTTCGATAAGGTAATGGCGGTGAACCTTAAAAGCGCATTTTTCGGGACTCAGCTTGCGGCGAAACAAATGATTGAACAGAAAAGCGGCGGCCGGATTATAAACATCTCGTCGGTTCACGAAGACTGGCCGATGCCGGGCAATACGCCTTATTGCTGCTCAAAAGGAGGAATGAGGATGCTGACGCGAACGGCTGGACTCGAACTGGCAAAGTACGGGATTACCGTTGTCGGGGTCGGTCCGGGCGCCGTGAATACTCCGATAAACAAAGCCACGGTTTCCGATTCGAACAAACTTAAAGAATTAAACGATTATATTCCGCTCGGACGCATGGCCCGGCCGGAGGAAATTGCCGAGCTTGTTGTCTGGCTGGCCTCCGATAAAGCAAGTTATACTACCGCTACCACTTACTTCGCTGACGGCGGTATAATGCAGGCCAGTCCAGGGCTTTAGCTTCCGCTGCGGTAAAATCCAAACGGGAGGTTGCTTATGTATTCAGGTTACGGGTTCAGGGATTTTGAAATCGGCGACGTAAACGTAATAAAGCATAACGGCGAATACCATCTTTTCCATCTGACCCTGCCCAACCATGCTTATATAGCCCACGCGGTAAGCAGGGACGGGTTGAAATGGAGAAGGGTAAAGAACGCGCTGTTCATAAGCGATCCCAGGGCATGGGACGACGACATGCTTTGGACGATGCACGTCTCGCCGGATCCTTACAAAAAAAGCGGCTGGCGGATGTTCTATACCGGTCTCTGCATGGGCGAAAGAAGCAGGATACAGCGTATCGGACTCGCCCTCAGCAGCGACCTTTACAACTGGAAAAAAGTCGACTCCGAACCTTACCCTCTTGAAATTCCCGGCGAATATTACGAAAGCAGGCTTGACGAAGGAAGACATTGGGTCAGTTTCCGCGATCCGTTTTGTTTCCGTGAAGACGGAAAGACTTTTCTATTTGCAGCGGCGCGCGTAAACAAAGGACCGGTCATAAGAAGAGGGTGCGTTGCGCTCATCAGGGAAACCGGGGAATATAAATTCGAGTTCGGCCCGCCTCTTTTTCAACCCATGCAGTACGACGATGTGGAAGTCCCGAATTTATTTAAGCTGAACGATCGTTATTACCTCATAGGTTCGATCCGCGAAGACGTAAAAGTACATTATTGGTGGGCGGATTCCGTGGAAGGCCCTTACCAGAATTACGCCGACAACGTGCTGCTGCCGCAGGGTAATTATGCGGCGCGGGTATCCGGTGAGAAAGATAAACAGCTTGTATGGAATTTCTTTTATAAAGGACTGACTACCAAGGGCCGTCATCTGATGGCACCGCCGAAAGAACTTGTTGTGGACGGTAACGGCGAGCTCAGGCTAAAAACTTACGCCGGGTTCGGAAAACTCGATTCGAGAAAAAGAAGCATAGATAACCTTACCCCGCTGCGTAAACTTTTTGAAAATACAAACTCTTCTTCCGAAATTAACGGTTCGGCGGTCAGGATAGATTGTGCGAGCGGGTTCGAAGCCTTTTTACTGAAGGACGACTACAAAAATTTTATGCTGAAGGGAGAGTTCACTCTCGAAGGATACGGCAAATACGGTTTGGTCTTCCGTCTGGACGGGGAGGGCGACGGTTATTATCTTAGTCTTGATTTTTTAAAGGGATTGGCGCAGATAAGGGCGTGGGGCCGCAGACCGCACGGAGATGTTGAAGAAGCGTTCATTTACGACCAGCTCCAAAGCGCGCATTACGTCCCGAGTAAAGGGCCGCATTCCTTTTCATTAATTGCTTACGAACAGTACATTGAGTTTTCCCTAAACGGATACATTCTGCTGTCGTTGGCGGACGACCGTTATCAAGCCGGGAGCGCGGGCTTTTACGTGGAGAACGCGAAAATGCGAATCGATAAATTGATTATGACCGAGTTCATAGAAACTGAAACCGACAGTTATCCCGTTTCAATACCTAATTTTTAAAATATATCCTGTACTCCCATGGGTCCATTTCAAAATTAATCTTGCTTTTTATGTTTAATTCTTTCCCGGAAAACAGTTCTTTATAGCTGCCTGCTATTTCATCGCCCGCAAGTTCCGCATTAATTTTACCGGGGGAGAGATTAAAGACTGCAAGAACTTTGCTGTTGGCCTTTTCCCTAACGAAGGCAAGGATCCTGGAATCGTCGCCGGTTTTAATTCTTATCATATCCCCGCCCGCGGATCCGTTCCACAACGCTTTGTTTTTCAGTTTAAGATCGGTAAGCCCGGTATATATATCTCTGAATTCGCTTTTTTTCCATTGGATGGTATCCTTGTCGAAAAACCTTAGGCTCTTGTTCATCCCGGCTTCCTGCCCGCTGTATATTAAAGGCATTCCTTTGGCGACCCCGCATAGCACGGCGAAAGTCCCGGCGGCCTTTCCGAATCTTTTGAACACTGACCCGTTCCATGAGTTCTCGTCGTGGTTCGAAGTAAACAGCATCCTGTACGCATCGTCGTTATAGTTCTTTGCCTCTTTATCGAAGTAAGCATCGAGATTTTTAACGGTCATTTTCCCCTGAGCTATCTGCTTGATAATGCTGTGGAATTCCCAGGCGTAGGTCATGTCGAATGCGTGTTCATGCAGATCCGGGTTTTCCGCTTCTGCCAGCATGAAAACCGGCTTGATCTTATTTAATTCTTTTCTAACGAAATTCCAGAAAGGAACGGGAACCATACTGGCTACGTCGCACCTGAACCCGTCGATATCGCATTCTTTGACCCAGTAAGCCATAGTATTTTCCATTGCGATCCAAAGTTTGGGATTGTTGTAATTTAAAGCTATAACGTCCGTCCAGTCCGCTACCGGCGGCATGAAATTTCCGGCCGTGTCTTTTTTATAAAAATCCGGGTGAGTTTTCGTCCAGACGTTATCCCATGAAGTATGGTTGGCCACCCAGTCTATTATTACGTACATGTGCATTTTATGTATTTCCCGGACGAGATGTTTCAAGTCGTTTAAATTTCCGAATTCGGGATTTACTTCGTTATAATTTTTCACCGAGTAGTAGCTGCCGAGGCTGCCTTTCCTGTTTACGTTTCCTATCGGGTTTACCGGCATCAGCCAGAGAATCTTTACTCCGAGTTTTTTAATCTCGGGCAGGTATTTTTCAAATGCTTTGAATGTTCCTTCCGGCGTATACTGGCGGATGTTCACCTCGTATATAGCCGCGTTCTTACTCCATTCGGGGTGTACGACCGTAGTCGAATTCTGCGAAAAGATATTTACCGAAACAAATAAATAAATTATTAATGCGTAAATACCGCCGGGAAGCAATTTTTTTCTCAGGCGCATAAGAAGTCTCCGCTTTTAAATTAACAGTAAATATAAAAACGAATATTTAATTATATAACTACCCGAATAGGGGGGTTGTTGGGATAAATATTTTATTTATATTCGCTCCTAATTAAACACCGTTACAAACCAACAAAAAGGGAAGTTTAATGAACAAGCCCCGTCTAAACTTCTGGCAGATCTGGAATATGAGTTTCGGTTTTCTCGGTATTCAGTTCGGCTTTGCGCTTCAAAATGCAAACGTCAGCAGGATCTTCGAAACACTCGGAGCAAAAATAGACAACATTCCTATTCTATGGATTGCGGCTCCGATAACGGGATTAATAGTTCAGCCGATAATCGGATATATGAGCGACAGAACCTGGGGGAAACTCGGCAGAAGACGTCCCTATTTTTTAACGGGCGCCCTGCTTGCTTCCATGGCTCTGCTTGTAATGCCTAATTCGCCGGCGCTCTGGGTGGCGGCCGGCATGTTGTGGATTATGGACGCTTCTATTAATATTTCAATGGAACCTTTCAGGGCTCTGGTCGCGGATATTCTCCCTTCGGAACAGCGCACTACCGGTTTTGCGGTGCAAAGTTTTTTTATCGGGCTGGGCGCAATTATAGCTTCCGCTCTTCCCTATATTTTTACCAACTGGCTGAATATAAGCAATACCGCGCCGGCCGGCAAAATACCCCAATCTGTAATATTGTCGTTCTACGTAGGGGCAATCGCTTTTTTCGGCGCGGTCAGCTGGACGGTTTTTAGAACCAAAGAGTACTCGCCGGAAGAAATGAAAATGTTCAGCGGCAACGAAAAGCCGTCACGGGAAAAACACAGCGGCGCCGTTCCTCAATTTGAACCCGCGAAGTATTTCAGAACCGGATCGTACTGGGTGGCGGGCGGCCTGCTGGTCTCGGGTTTCATATTCTGGAAGGATCTGGAACCGGATCTGTATATTTTGTTCATAGGATCCGCAGTCTTCGGGATTCTACAGCTTGTTACCGCATCATATAAGAAAAACAAAAAAGAGAACGGTCTTGTTTCCATCATTACCGATCTATATGAAATGCCGGCGACAATGAGGCAGCTGGCAGTAGTACAGTTCTTCTCATGGTTCGCGCTTTTTTCAATGTGGATATATACGACCCCGGCAGTAACGCAGCATATTTACGGAACAACGGATCCGACCACTTCTTTATATAATAAAGGCGCCGACTGGGTCGGCGTTCTGATGGCGGTATACAACGGCTTTGCCGCCGTAACCGCTTTTTTCATTGTCTGGATGGCAAAAAAAACCAGCAGAAAAGTTGTGCATTTTATCAGCCTGGTAATCGGCGGATTGGGACTTGCATCGTTTTATATAATTAAAGATCCCAACCTGCTTTTAGTATCGGAACTGGGGATAGGACTCGCATGGGCCTCGATACTTGCAATGCCGTACGCAATTTTGGCCGGTTCGCTGCCTCCCGAGAAGATGGGAGTTTACATGGGGATTTTTAATTTCTTTATAGTCATTCCGCAGATAACTGCCGCGGCAATCCTGGGTTTTTTCGTAAAGCAGTTCTTCGGACACGACGCGATGTACGCCTTGTTGCTCGGCGGCGGGTCGATGATATTGGCGGGCATATTAATGCTGTTCGTTAGGGATGTGGACGAGGTCCGTGCATGAAAAAAATTCCGCTGCTGTTCGTAATTTTATTTGCTCAGATTGCTTTCCCTCAGATTATTACAACGTCGCCGCAGTTCCCCACCGAGAACGATTCCGTTGTTGTTTATTACGACGCAACAAAAGGCGATGCGGGATTAAAAGGCTTCACCGGGGATGTTTATGCTCATACCGGCGTTATAACAAATTTAAGCAAGAACAGCAGCGATTGGAAATACGTAATGGCGCCCTGGGCGGTAAATTATCCCGATATAAAACTTACTAGGGACAGCACGGATCATTATCACCTTGTCATCGGGTACCCCAGGGTATATTACAGCGGCAACCATCAAAACCTGGGAGCAATACCCGGCTCCGAACATATTCTTAAACTTGCTTTTGTCTTTCGTAATTCAGACGGTTCGAGAACAGGTAGGGATATAGGCGGTGCCGATATTTTTTATTCGCTTTATGAATCTAATTCTTACAAATTAAAATTAATCAGTCCCGAAATCTCAAATCTTTACGAAGACCCGTTAAACGCTCCCGTATTTTTAAAATCAGGAGACACTCTTAGCATCATAGCCAAAGCTGCGGCAATAGGCACTCAAAACGCCTCGATAAGCCTGTACGTAAACGACAATCTAAAAGATCAGACGACTGCGGATTCCATCAATTATAAATTTATTTCGTCCGGTCCCGGTACCAGAATTAATCATGTTCTTCTTGTCGGCA
>JBJKOY010000387.1:0-4470 GCA_046706945.1 Ignavibacteriaceae bacterium
ACAAAAGTAAATGTAGACGTGAAAACGCCGCCGGCAAGGTGACTGTAATCTATTTTAGAAATTATTTTCTGAATGGAAAAATACCTTAAATACGGATCCCGGATTTTTAAAGACACGGCAGCGCTGCTAACTATATGGTTCAGTTTGTCGAAATACGCCGGCGCTTCCTCGCCGAACCGGATGAACGAACCGACGATAAAATACGACACTACCCAGAGGAAAGAAGTCGTAATTAAAATATCTATTATTATGATTAAATAAAGAGGAAGACGGTATTTTTCGAGATATGCATTAAACGGTGCAAACGAGAAAAAAAGGAAATAGGCCATAACGAAAGGAATAAAAATATGACTTAATTCCTTTAGTACGGCCGCTATAACCACAAGTCCGATTATAGTCACAAAAAATTTTTCCGCCGGATCGCTTAATATTTTTTTAGCCATAGCGTCTGCTTAATTTTTAATAAAGCCTCAATCACCTATTATCTTAATCCGGACGGCGTTTGTGGGGTTGATAAAAGGTACTTGAATAATTCCCATCTCTTCTCCGGATTCATTTCCGTACCGCCGTGCCTGGTAACGTAATTCTTTATTATATCCTTGCCCAGATTATAATTTATTACGTAGCTGCGGTAAGTATTAATAAACCTAATCCTTTGGGCTGCCCTTTCCGGGGTCATTAATAAATATTTTTCAAGCCACTTCAAAGTTTTACCGCGCGACCATTTTCCGTCCAGATAATTTTTTGCGGCTTCGTTCCCCGCATAGCTTAATTTGTCCGTCAGTTTAAGGATTTTAAAATATTCCTCGGCTTTCGAGGTGTCCAGACCGGCCAGCGGGAAGAGGACATCCTTTGCGAATTTAACCCGCGTATCGCCGGGAAAGATCATATCTATTCCGAAATTTGCCGTCCCTTCGGCGATGAGCGACTGCGGGCTGAATAAGGGGTAAACTGTAAATTCCATCCAGCCTCTTTTTTTAACAAGATCCTGTTCCAGAAGGGAATTATAAACATGATGGCCGGGGTAACCTTCATGCGCGGCCAAATCAATCGCCCTGTCAATATAGATCGGAAGATCGGTATTGACCTGTATTAAGCTGAAATAATTTCCTTTATACCAATTATAACCGCTCCACGGTTTGTTCTTTACGTATTCGACTTTAAAACTTTCCTTCTCGGGGAGTTTAATGTGCTGCTGCGTTATTTTCCTGCACTCATTAACGGCGGCGTTGAAGACGGTATCAATTTTGTTTTTCGGAATTATAAAAGATTTTTTGAATTCTCCCAACCTCTTGGCAAGACTGCCCTTGCCGGGCAATATGCCGTTCAGTTTATTTAAAATTTCATCGTAATGTTCTACCGGGTATGTCGGGGAAACGGCATCGTATAATGCTTTGCTTTCCTCGTCGAAGGTAAATTGCCCCCCTCTCAGCATGAAAATTTTCGCTTTTACGGCCAGCAGCTGCTTGTACAAAAAGCGGTAGCGCAGTGACTGCAATTGGTCCGCTTTATCTCTGCTTAGTCCGTCAAGGCGGTTCAACAGGGAATCGGTCTCGGCATTGCATTCGACCGTCAGTTTCAGCGAATCTTCCTCAGTATCAAGTTTATCTAACGGTTCCCACTCCTTCGGGCCGTAATAAGCGTCTACAAAATCCTTATCGAGCTGACCGATTCTTAACACCAATTTAACATAACTGTCGGAGATCTTATTCATTTTCTTATCCAGTTCGTCGCTTTTATAAGAAGAATTTTTTTTCGAGCATGAAGAAAGGGCAATTGCCGCGATAAATATAATTATTAAAAATCTTGCCGGCATCTTTATCCAGTAAATTTATGAAAATATCCTGTTCATTTATCCCTGCGTGCCTCGAAATGTGCTTTTACGGCCAATCCTATATACGCCGCACATAAAAGCATCAAAATGCTTTGCATGAAAAGTACTGCTATTGTCCGGACAGATACCTTTATAAAAAGCCCGTCAATTACTTTTAACCCGGACCCTAGGAATCCTAAAAACGCCAGCAGGACGGCGGCCTGCATTGATTTTTCGAAATAAGTTTTCCTCTTTGCGGTTCTAGACAAAAGCGTTAATGCCGTCCCGAGCAGTATCGGAATGGCCTCCGACAACAGCGGCTGCCTGATAAAAAGCAGACCCGACATACCTATAACAATTAATATTATCCCGAATATCCAGGTTAACTTAACCATTAATAAAAATAATAAGTTTATAATAGTAAAACTTAAAACACATCTCTAAAATAATATTAATTCGGAATAAATGACCGGGAATTTATTATGTTCGGGAAGGGTACGGAACAACCCGGGATTTTCAAGAAATTAAATGCGTGAATAAAAACCGCGTCAAAGAAATTATGTAAAATTAAAATTTCAACCGGGTTGTAAAAACAAATTAAAAAAAGCCCGTTTTAACGGGCTTTTCTATAGTTATAATAAAACTATTATAGAATTGCGTCCTTTGCCGCTTTAGCAATTCTAAATTTTAAAACTTTCTTTGCAGGAATAACCATGGTTTCGCCGGTAGCAGGATTTCTGCCTTTCCTTTTCTTGCGATTTACAACTACTAATTTACCAAGGCCAGGAAGTACAAACGATTTCTTAGCTTCTTTGTAAGCTAATGTAGTCAGTTCCTCCAAAAATTGGCCGGCCAATTTTTTGGTGGTACCGGTTTTCTTTGACAGATGATCGAGAACTTGTGACTTGGTCATTGGTTTAGCCTGTGCCATAGTATTAACCTTTTTTTATGTATGAAATAATGTTAACTCAAACGTGAAATTAAAAATAATTTAATTCAAATAAAATATTTAATTCTCATTATTTGAATATTTTTTCCCCTCGAAACACGTTTCAACGGCAATTCATGGGCTCGTAGAAAGCGTGCACTCGAATCCTGCCTGATTGCGCCTTCTGCGATGTGAGTATTTTATTGCCGGATACCCGGTGCTCGGTCCGCTTCCTTCGGTTTTGTAGCTTAAGCTTTATTTATTTATTTTCAGTCATATCGTTATAAAAAATATTCCGCAATTAAAATCTTAATGCGTAAAATTCTTTTTCCCCTTATCTTAGTCTTAACACTGCTCTCTTACGGTGAAGGATTATGCTTTGCCGGGTCCCGGGGCATCGCAACTCCGAAAGATACGGCGTCGACGGATTCTTCAAAAGCAGTATCCGCCGCGGATACTTTAAAAGGGAAGATGAAAAGGGACACACTTGCTGCCGTCGACGTTAAACCTTATTTCGAATTCAGCCGGTTTTTGGACAGGGATGATATAGACAGATCGGAATATAAGTACACAGGAGACCTGTTTAAGAATTTCGGATTCGATTACATAAGGGACTACGGTTTGGACGGCCATCCCGACGAAAATATAATTTACGGCGTCGGCAACAACGCAATAAGTTATTTTGAAGACGGTATTCTTTTAAACAACAGGCTTCAAAACAGTTTCGACCTTAACAATATCCAGTCGGAATACATAGATTCCATTGAAGTGCTTCCGTTGACCCGCGGGTTCTTATACGGCATATATAATAACAACGCTGCCGTCGTATTTCACGACCGGGATTTTATAACCAAACAGCCCTACTCGCGCATAAAATATTATCAGGGCCCGGACGGCGAGGCGATGATAGACGTAATCTTTAACCAGACCGCTTACAAAAAATTTAAAGTATCCCTGGATATTACCAACAGGAAATTCGACAGCAGCTATACCAACAGCGCGTACAGTCAATGGATGGCAAGAAGCAATATTAAATATTATCTTTCCGATAATTGGAATATTACCGCCTCGTATAATTACGTAAAGTCACTCGTAGGCTTGAACGGAGGAGTTAATATAGACTCTTTAACGTATCCTGCTCTCGGAATAAACGGGAACCTGTACGACCCGCTGAGGGCTGTCGTTAATTTCCCCTCCCAAAATCAGAGCTATAAAGAGCATAAATTCGCATTCAGACTGCTGGGTAACTACTCTAAAATCGCATACACCGACCTGGTATTTTATTATTACTTCAACGAAACGGAATTGAACAGCCGTTCGGACTCGGTTTCTTTTAAAAGCATAGACAAAGAGAAAACGGGAGGTTTTAATCTTGACCAGCGGCTGAATACCGGTCCTTTCGGTTTCGACTTTCGCGCCGATTTCGAATCCGGATCACTGAAATATTATTCTTTCTCTGGCTCCGAAGTTAATTACCACCCCGTCTTTTATAAAAATATAAGCGTCGCACCCGTATTGAGCGCTTACATTTTAGACAGCTGTCTCGTACCTTCCGTATTTTTCAAGCTATCACGCAACGATTATTCTAATTACTCCGTTCTCAACGGCAGCTATTCCGGGTTCGGAGGAGACCTGACTTACCTGTTTTCAAAAAGACTTAGACTTTATCTGGGCTTTTCAAACTACAAGCCCGGACCGGGACAGCAGTACGTTTATAATTATGAATTGG
>JBJKOY010000388.1:0-14174 GCA_046706945.1 Ignavibacteriaceae bacterium
CTGGATGACCATCAAATTGAAGTCAACATGGTAAAAGGAGAAAATTCTATCCTGATAAAATCCGTTCACGACGGATGGACATGGGGGTTTAGATTCCGGATTATCGAGCCTGATAAGTTTTCGCTTATCGACGATTTCAAATTATCGCCGAGCATAGTAAAAACCGGCGGGCAGGACAGGCTGGTTATAAAAACCGACAGAACTCTTAACCCGGAAATTCAAAAAATTGATGTTAACGTGAAAGCCGTTGCCGCCGGCGGCAAAGTTGTTGCGGAAAAAAACACTAAACGCGGAGAGCAGATTACTTTCGATACAAAAAAATGGCCCGACGGAGTTTATGATTTATATTTTAAAAGCAGCGACACTCACGGGAAAATAACGACAGCCTACCTTTATTGGTATAAAGGAGATGTTTTAAAGGAAGCGAAAGAACTTTTATCAAGCGTTCCGAAAAATCCCGAAACACCGGAGGATTATCATCTTAAGATGCTGGGCGAAATGCTGACCCAAAGGTTTAATTTCGATCCGAATAAAGTTGACAGTTCAATCATCCCGGACTTATATTCTCCGCTGATGGAATACGAAGAATTATTGCTTGATAAAGCCGGTAAAACAGGAAGCGTTCGCGCCGAAGGATTTGTTCGCCTGACATATATAGATCCGGTTGACAACACTCCTCAGTTTTGCCGAGCATATCTTCCCATAAATTATAACCCGAAGCAGAAATGGCCGCTTGTCGTAATGCTTCACGGTTACAACGGCGAGAATCCGGTGTATGTTAAGTGGTGGTCTATAGATCAGAGGCATAATGACGTAGTAGATAAATATCCCGTTATTTATATAGAACCTCACGGAAGAGGCAACACCAGCTATTTGGGGATCGGGGATAAGGATATACTTAAATGCATAGAACTTGCCGAGAAGGAATTTAATATAGATGAAGACAGGGTTTACCTGAAAGGCGAATCAATGGGCGGGGGCGGAACCTGGAACGTCGGTACAAGGCACCCCGAACTTTTTGCCGCGATAGCCCCGGTATACGGCGGATGGGATTATCATGTAGTAATGAGCGAGAACGAAATAGCAAAACTTACAGGCCGTGCGCTGTTTGATAACGAAGCAGCAAGTTCTCTTTCACATGCGGACGCATTGCTAACGACTCCGGTTTTTGTCACCCACGGCGACATTGACAAATCGGTCGACGTTAATAATTCAAGATATCTGGTGAAAACGCTTCAGAGGTGGGGATATGATATTCGCTATCATGAATACCCGGGGTTCGGTCATGAGGGCATTCAATATTACGATCAATTAATTCCGTGGTTCCTGGAACATAAAAGGAATGCGAATCCTGCCAAAGTTAGGGTCAGATCGGCGGATTTGAAATATGCATCCGCACACTGGGTAAAGATTACTCAACTGGACAATCCGAATTCATTTGTTACGGCAGAAGCCGAAGTACTTATTGATAATACAATTAAGCTATCGACGCAAAATGTCTTGGAAATCCAGCTTACGCCTTCCTCCAAGCTGATCGATCCTAATAAACCGGTAAAAGTAATCTGGAACGTAAACGATATTCGGGATGCCGAAGTTATAAACGGAAAAATAACATTACGGGACAAGAGCTATGATCCGGCTCCTCTGCACAAAACTCCTCAAATTGCCGGAATGATCTCCGATATAACCACTACTCCTTTTGCGGTTGTCATAGGGACGATCTCAAAAGATTCGTTAATGACAAAAATGATAAACACAAAAGCTCAACAGTTTATCAATTACTGGAAGAACTGGCAAAAATATGAGCCGCGGGTATTTAAAGATACGGAGTTATCTCAAGAAGATTTGAAAAAGTATTCTTTAATTCTTTACGGCAGCGCCGACGATAATTTGGTCACCAAAAAATTGGGCGATAAAATCCCGTTAAAAATTACATCTGACGAAGTTGAAATTGCCGGAAGGAAATTCCCGGCAAGGGATGCATACGTACAAATGATTTATCCCAGTCCGTATAATCCGGAAAGATATGTCTCAGTAATAGGCGCAACTTCAAGTTCGGGTATGTTTCTTTATAATAATAATAACGGCACAAATTATGATTTTTTCATCCGCGACGGATGTATTCCTAATGCCCGCCTCGGCAGACCTATCGAAAAACTTTCAATAGCTTTCGGCTACTTCGATTACAATTGGCGGATTAATGACACCCTGCTAGTGGCCGGTGATAAAGAGTTAAGGAAGATTAGTCCTATCCGTAAAGTAATGCATGATTTCTCGACTACAATAGAAAATATACCCTCAATAGATTCACTGGTCTGTAAGACATTTGTAGGAAAGTATGAATTACCGGGCAGGTTCGGAGTAAGCATAATGTTTAATAACGGAAAACTTTATGTTAAAGCGCCAAACGGAGCCGTAATTCAGCTTTACCCCTCGTCGGAAACGGAATATTTTATTGAGCCGGATGACGTCCAAATAACATTTAATAGAAACGAAAACGGGACTGTAGATAAAATGATTGTTCATCAAGGCGGGCAGGATACGGAGTTGAAAAAAATCGAATAGACGGCGTATAAGTCCGAAAACGTGAAAAGGAAGCCTATCCCGGAGACCCTCCGGCCGAATTATGTGCCAATGGAGGGCCCGGCGATAGCGGGACGAAGGGCAGAAATCTGAGAACAAGACCGGGTAATTATCATTATTCGTGAAAAAATTTTCCGATTCTCTCTCTTATCGGCAGCACGGCAAGTACCCGTTGCCGAATTATTAAAGCCGCAATAGCAGAACCTGCCGGGTCTTCAAGTTACGAATATTCCATCACTTTGTACTTTTCCAATATTAGTGATACGTGCTTATCTTTTAAATTAAAGCGAAGAAGGATTAAAGCGAATTTTTATTTGCCATCGTTCGGATTCGTACACAAACGTTCGGATCCGAACATGAATATGATTTTACGAAAAATTGAATATTTTATTTTTAATATTAATGTTCAAGTTTTGTTTGTTAATATGCTCATTTGGACAGATTTATTCAATAAGTCGGAATATATATTAAATTTTAAAGATATGGATCACTGGTATAAAACTTGTTTTAATACTGAATAAATTGATGATCCTTTGGGTACTTCAAAATGAAGGGGGTACTTTTGTTAAAGAATTATTTAAAAACCGCATTAAGGAATATTAAGAAATTCAAAGTCTTCTCCTTTATTAATATTGCAGGGCTTTCCATTTTAAAATCATTTAATGTTAAAAAACCGTTCGCGGCAAGTTTTGCAGGCAAAATGAAAATTGTAGGTATCGTAAAAGACTTTAATTACGGGTCACTCCGCTCTGCGATACAGCCGCTTGTCTTTTTCAATGCCCCGGAATTTAACAACGGCGTAATAAAATTAAAATCCTCTAAATACAGCAACATAAAAATATTTATTGAAAAGTTTAATACTGTCTGGAAAAAATATTCACCCGATTTCCCCCTTGAATATAATTTCCTCGATGAAAGTCTCGCACAACAGTATCAGTCGGAAGAAAGATTTGAAAAAGCATTTTTAGGATTTTCCGTTCTGGCAATTGTGCTTGCATGTCTCGGTTTATTCGGTTTGTCGTCTTTTACGACCGAACAAAGAACTAAGGAGATCGGAGTACGAAAAGTTCTCGGCGCGTCCGTAAACAATATTATGGTAATGCTGTCGAAACAATTTATTATGCTCGTTCTAATTTCAAATTTAATTGCCGTTCCTATTGCTTATTTTTTGATGATCAAATGGCTGCAAGAATTTGCATATAAAATTAACATGACCTGGTGGATTTTTTTATCAGCGGGAGGAGTTGTTATAATAATTGCATTAGCAACGGTAAGTATACAGGCAATAAAAGCGGCGACTGCAAATCCTGTTGAGTCACTCAGATATGAGTGACGAAATCCCGACTTGTCGGGATTGAGAGTTTACGTTATGAATAAACCGTAGAGGGCAAAGAGGCTCGGTGCAATGTAAAGCAATGCTTTACAGCCTTAATGGGTTAATATAAACGGATAAGACATACTAAAAATTAGCTGAAAGTTGTTTACGTAAGCAAGGGAATTAATACCGTATAAAAATTACTTTAATTAAGCGGAGTATAATGAATGTTTGCTAATTACTTTAAAATTGCGCTTCGAAATCTTAAAAAATATAAGGCGTATTCTATAATTAATGTTGTTGGTCTGGCCGTAGGTATTGCGTGTGCAGTTGTAATAACTCTGTATGTAAATAATGAGTTGAGCTACGATCAATTCAACAAAAATGCCGATCAAATTTATCGTGTTCACTTGAAAGGAAGAATAAACAACAACGAAATAAATATGGCGCTCAGTCCGGCTCCGATGGGTGCCGTACTTACGCATGATTTCCCCGAAGTGGCTGCATATACAAGAATACGAAATTTCGGTTCTCCTGTTTTAAGATATAACAATAAAGCTTTTAGCGAAGAAAGATTTTATTGCGTCGATTCGACATTCTTTAATGTTTTTACGGTGCACTTTCTTGAAGGTAATCCTAGCACCGCTTTAACAAAACCGGACCAGGTAGTTATAACGGAATCGATGGCTAAAAAATATTTCGGCAGCGGAGAAGCGGTAGGGAAAATACTGAATGCTGATAACGGAAGAGACTGGATCGTTACGGGGGTGATTAAAGATTTTCCGGAAGACTCGCACTTCCATTTTGACTTTCTCGGCTCGCTGACAACCTATAAAGACGGCAGAAGTACATATTGGCTGAGCAATAACTATTATACTTATCTCCTTTTGCGTCGGGGAACCGATCCCGAACTATTTCAGAAAAAGTTAAATGAAGATATAATAAAATATATCGGTCCTCAAATAGAGAAGGTTACTGGGGTATCTTTAGAGCAGTTAAAAAAGAAGGGTGTTAAGTACGGATTTGTTGTACAGCCTTTGACATCAATACATCTTTATTCTCATTTGGATTATGAAATTGAACCTAACGGTGATGCCGGTAGCGTATATGTCTTCATGGTTATCGCGGTTTTTATTCTGCTTATCGCATGCATAAACTTTGTTAATCTTTCAACGGCAAGATCCGAAAAAAGAGTTAAAGAGGTAGGCATAAGGAAAACACTCGGTTCTAATAAAGTCCAGCTTGTAAGGCAATTTATTTCGGAAGCAATATTGACAAGTCTCCTGGCAGTAATCCTTGCAGTCGCGCTTGTAGAAGTTTTTCTGCCGTCATTCAACAGTTTTTCCGGAAAAGTAATCTCGTTGGGATTATTTGAAAACTTAACGACTATTCCGCTGCTGATTTGCCTTGCAATAATCGTGGGTCTAACAGCAGGTTTATATCCTGCATTCTACTTATCATCATTCCAGCCAGTTAAAGTTTTAAAAAGCGAAATTAAAGGGAAGAGGAAATCCCTTCTGCGAAGCTGGCTGGTAATATTTCAATTTGCCGTAACGATAATTTTATTTGTAGGCACTTTTATAATTTACAACCAGCTAAAATATATTCAGACAAAAAACCTGGGATTTAATAAAGAACAGGTCATTATTATTAATAAAACGGATAATATAGGAAATCAAATAGAATCTTTTAAAAAAGAATTGCTGAGTATTCCTGCGGTTATTAATGTCAGCCGCTCTAATTCTATACCGGGGAATCAAAACGGTGACGAAGCCTTTAGAATTGAAGGATCTTCAAACGATCGTTTGCAGGATTTAAGGCAGATGTGGTGCGATTACGGTTTTGACAAAACCTACGGTATAAAAATGATATCGGGAAGGTTCTTTTCGGTAGAACATCCCTCCGATACGGCAGCAGTCGTTATTAATGAAGCAGTAGTAAAAATATTCGGTATTAAAAATCCTATAGGGAAGATTTTAATTTCACCGGGTCCGAACGGCGGCAGTAAATATCAGATAATCGGCGTTACAGCCGATTTTAATTATGAATCCCTGCACCAGTCCGTTCGCCCTTTGGTATTTCATTTATATAAAAACCGTGAGTTCGGTCAATTTGTATCCGTAAGAATAAAACCAGGGAATTATCAAAGTACCGTTTCATCGCTTGAAAGCATATGGAAAAAATATGCCGGAAATGAAGCGTTCGATTATAACTTTTTGGATAGAAACCTGGCTCGCTTATATATTGCCGACCGTAGGACCAGCAAACTCGCATCGGTATTCTCGATTCTTGCTATCTTTATTGCGAGTTTAGGACTTTTGGGTTTAGCTTCTTTTGTAACCGAACAGAGAACTAAAGAAATAGGTATTAGAAAAACATTAGGAGCAACAGTACCCGAAATAATTGTTCTACTTTCTAAAGAATTTATCAAATGGGTTATTATTGCAAATATAATTGCTTGGCCGGCGGCTTATTTAATAATGCATGACTGGCTGGAGAATTTCGCCTACAGGATAAATATAAACTTCGGATTATTTATACTATCCGGGGCAATTGCTTTGATAATTGCTTTAGCAACAGTAAGCTCACATGCCGTAAAAGCTGCTATAACAAATCCGGTTGAGAGTTTACGGTATGAATAATTAATTAGAATCAAAATCCCGATGCTTTTTCCGGATTGAGAATTTGAGATATGAATTGGGACCGGGCCTGTAGTTTTCTCTTTGGGGAGTTTATGAGAAACTCCGAATAAACAGGATAAAATTATGTTAAAAAATTATTTTCTCATAACATTAAGAAACCTGAGAAGGTATAGTGCCTTCTCTATAATTAATATAGCCGGCCTGTCAATTGGAATAGCTTGCTGTATAATCATGTTTCTTTATGTACAGGATGAAATCGGTTATGATAGTTTCAATAAAAATGCAGACAGGATATACCGGGTGCATTGCGAATTCCGGATAAAAGACAGAAATTTGAACCTTGCTACCAGTCCCATGCCGCTTGGGCCGGCTCTTAAAAGGATTTATCCTGAAGTGGCAAATTATACGCGGATAAGAAGTGAAGATAATCCTAATGTCAGATATGGAAATAAAATCTTCAGCGAGAAGAAATTCTATTGGGTTGATTCTTCATTCTTTGAAATCTTTTCGACGACATTCATTTATGGGAACCCGAAGATTGCCCTTACCAAACCTTATACAATCGTTATAACCGAATCCGTAGCTAAGAAATATTTTGGAAATAGTAACCCGGTTGGTAAAACTCTCGGTACCACCGAGGCAGGCCCCCGATACCTAATAACGGGTGTCGTAAAAAGCTTCCCTCATAATTCTCATTTCCATTTTGATTTTCTCGCTTCGCTTTCGTCATTCAATGCTGCGGGAAATTGGGTTGAAAATAATTGTTATACATATATCCTTTTAAATAAGGGAGCAGATCCTGATAAATTCCCCAAAAAGCTGAGAAATGTTGCGGAAAATTATCTTTGGGCTGAGATAAATCGGATAAATAATTTGGGACTTTCGTTTGAGCAATTTGAAGCAGCAGGGAACAAGGCCGTATACAGGCTGCAGCCGTTAACGTCTATTCATTTGTATTCTCATTTAGATTATGAGCTGGAGCCTAACAGCGATATTTCTTATGTATATATTTTCTCATCAATCGCTCTGGCCGTTCTTATTCTTGCTATGATAAATTTCATGAATCTGGCTACTGCAAGATCGGGGAGGCGTACTAAGGAGGTCGGGATAAGAAAAGCTTTAGGTGCAGGTAAGAAAGTACTTATCGGGCAATTTATTGTTGAGTCAATCGTAACGACCGCAATTGCAATCTTTATTGCCGTTTGCATGGTTGAAATTTTCATGCCGATGTTTAACGAAGTTACCGGTAGAGAAACAACACTGCACTCTTTCAATAGTATTTACAGTATCCCGGTACTGATATGTTTTGCTGTTTTTGTCGGAATTCTGGCCGGAAGCTACCCTGCTTTTTATTTATCATCCTTCAGTCCCGCTGTAGTATTGAAAAAAGGAAAACCGGGAGAAAACAGGACGCTGCTGCTCCGAGACTTTCTTGTAGTATTCCAATTTGCCGTTTCCGTAATACTAATAATCGGGACTTTTGTCATTCATGGCCAGCTTTCATTTATTCAGAACAAAAACCTCGGTTTCAATAAGGAACAGGTTGTAGTAATTAATACTTCGGATATTGTCGGTAGCAGACGGATCCAGTCATTAGAACAAGAGTTGATGAAAAGCCCCGGAGTAATTAATGTAACTGCATCCTCAGCTTTACCTGGGATGGGAACTAACGGTTTGGGAAACGATACTTTTTTACTCCCCGGTAAATCGATTGCGAAAGGTTCCGAGCAATGCTGGATTCTTTACAGCGATTATAATATGGCGGATACTTATCAAATGAAAATAGTACGCGGGAGATACTTCGACAGGAAGCACGGCCTTGATGTTTCTGCAGCAGTTATCAATGAGACTGCGGCAAAAGAATTCGGCAAAAAAGATATTATAGGAAAAGATATTGTAATGTTTGCCGTAAATCCTAAAGATAATAAAACATTAAAGGTAATCGGTATAGTTAAGGATTTCAATTTTGAATCGCTTCATCAGCCGGTTCATCCGTTGGTTATATTATTATTCCCGGACGTACTATTTGCCGCGTATGTCTCAGTTCGCGTGGCTCCAGGTAATATTTCCAAAACTATAGGATATCTTAAAACTGCATGGGTAAATGTAGCGGGTAGTAGGGTATTCAATTATAAATTTCTGGATAAAAGTCTTGCAAATCTTTACAGGTCCGAACAAATAACGAGCAAAATTGCGGCCATTTTCTCTTTACTTGCAATATTTATTGCTTGCTTAGGGTTGTTCGGACTTGCGGCATTTATGCTAGAACAAAAGACAAAAGAGATCGGAATAAGAAAGATACTCGGAGCATCCGTATCTGAAATTGTTCTTCTTCTTTCGAAGGAATTTACTAAATGGGTTTTGATTGCAAACTTAATTGCCTGGCCTGTTGCGTATTACGTGATGCATAACTGGCTTAAAGATTTTGCATATAGAATTAATATAAGCTGGTGGATATTTGTTTTATCCGGCGGAATTGCTTTGCTGATTGCATTAGCTACTGTGAGTTTTCATGCAATAAAAGCAGCAACGGCAAATCCTATCGATGCATTACGGTACGAATAGTATCCTAATATGAAGATTAATTCAAACCGGAATAAAATCAAATTAATATAAGGAGAAAAAATGCCGACATTTAGTATAATAACTCAAGTTGACCGCCGTCTCGGATAAACCGTTTAAACGGTTCTTATACTAAGAATTTTTAATTAACCCCGGGATTTGGCATAGCCATCCCTTTGGGAAATCCCGGGGTTAATGACAACCAAAACTTACTTATTTAACTGTTTTATCAGAATTGATCGCTATGCGAACAGTTTCCAATTTTAAGCGGTCAACTTGAAATAATAAAATATTTTTTACCTTCCTTTTTTTCATTAACCTGCTTGCTGCCCCTTACTGAAATACATGCTCAAAGTGCTGAAGAAATAATCTTAAATAAAGAAAAAGCCGCACTCGACCGGTGGAAAAAAGGCGATATGTTCGGATTTATCTGGTTAGCGGCGGCCGATATTACGTACTTCGATCCCGGACTTGATAAGCGCGTTACCGGGTTAATGGAATTCACCGCCCATCTTTCATCATTTAACGGTACATTCAGTTTTCCCGGTTACGAACTACTTAATCCACAGGTACAGCTTTACGGCGATACCGGTATACTCACGTTTAATTTTGCGGGATACTCAAAGGACGGAAAAAAGGATTTGTGGAATGCGACGGAAGTATACCGCCTTATAGACGGTGAATGGAAGATAGTCAGTTCGCATTGGTCGCATACAAAACCGGAATAGTTCCTCCTTTGCTTAACATATTGTCCGTATTCGAACGGTAGTGTCCGTTGCCGGACAATCATTTTTTGTCGGCATTTTATGAACCGTTGTATTCAGGTTTTCACCATTAAATCATACCTGATTTAATCCGTTTGTCATCAAATTTTGCCTACATAATTAATAGTTTTAACACCTGGTGACTTATTGGTTTAATTGGTATGCATCTTGTTTATTTAAGGGAAATAAAATCAACTAAAAGACCCCTTTGCAGGCAGACTATATACAATGCTTACTAATTATTTTAAGATCGCATTTAGAAATCTCAGAAAGAACAAGGGCACTTCTTTAATTAATATTTTCGGTCTGGCCGTCGGGATTACATGCTGCGTAATCATATTGCTTTATGTACGGAATGAACTAAGCTACGACAAGTTTTATAAGAATGCCGGTTCGATCTATCGCGTATACGTGAAATCGTCGATTAACGGCCGGCAGAGCAGCAACTGCAAAACAGCCGCTCCGCTGGGAAGTACTCTTGCGCATGATTTCCCCGAAGTAATTGCATTTACAAGGATAGGATTTTCGGGAAATCAGGCTTTGAGGTACAAAGACAAAATATTTAGGGAACGTCATATATATACCGCGGATTCAAATTTTTTTGACGTATTCTCGCTTCCACTCATTAAGGGTAATCCCGAAACAGCATTAAGTCAGCCGAATAGTATAGTGATGACTCAATCCGCATCGCGAAGATATTTCGGAACCGAAAACCCAGTAGGGAAAATCTTAAAGACCGATTCGAATGGAACATTTATGGTTACCGGGCTGATGAAAGATTTTCCGGCCAATTCGAGTTTTAGGTGCGACATCCTTTTATCGATGTCAACCTACCCTTCGGCAAGAAACACATACTGGCTCGACATGTCGTTTATCACTTATATAATGCTAAAAAAAGGCACCGACCCTATCGCATTTGAAAAGAAGATGCAAAGGGTTGCGAATGAAAACGTAGGACCGCTGACGGAATCCGTACTCGGAATTTCTTTCCGCGATTTTCTGAACAGGGGCAATTCGTGGGGTTTTTATCTCCAGCCGTTAACGTCTATTTATCTTTATTCTGAAAGCAAATACGGAATTGATTCGAACACGGAATGGTCGGACCAGAAAACAAGCGATATCGAATACATATATATTTTTTCGGCAGTTGCCGTTTTTATTTTACTTCTTGCCGTCATAAATTTTATAAATTTGACCACCGCAAGATCGGAAACCAGATCTAAAGAAGTCGGAATAAAAAAGACGCTCGGTTCGAATAAATTAAAATTAATCGAACAGTTTATAATAGAATCCGTATTAGTTGCCCTTATTTCAGTTTTAATATCGATTGTTTTGACAGAAGTAACACTGCCTTTGTTCAACCGGCTGGCCGGAAAAAGTTTAAGTCTCGATTTATTTAACAGCGTATATACAATCCCGGGCTTGATAATCTTTGCCGTGATTATCGGCATACTTTCGGGAAGTTATCCGGCATTTTATCTATCTTCGTTCAGACCGGTGCATTTATTCAAGTCGGCCCCGGGAAAGGCGAATAGAAAAAGTATGTTAAGAAGCGGGCTGGTTGTTCTTCAGTTTGCCATTTCAATAGCTTTGCTGATAGGTACGTTTATAATAAAGGATCAAATCAATTATATTCAAAATAAAAATCTGGGATTTAACAGAGAGCACCTTTATGTAATAAAAAATTTCGGAGTACCCGAAAAAAAATTACTTGTATTTAAGCAGGAAGTATCAAAGAGCCCGAAAGTTATTTCGGTAACCAATTCTTCGATTATGTTTTTCAGCGGTATACCGGGAGACGGTTATTTATATAATACCAGAATTGGTCGCGACGCGAAAAGACAGGGATCCGATGCTATTTCAAGTCAGTACCTGGATGTCGATTACGATTTTTTGAACACATATAAAATAGAGCTTCTGCAGGGCCGGTTCTTTTCAAAAAAATTCCCGTCGGATACGGCGGCGGTTGTATTGAACGAGGCCATGAGTAAAGAATGCGAATCGGGAAGTCCCGTTGGTAAAGAATTATTTAGGCCCGGAAATCAGCCCAGAACATATAAAATCATAGGCGTGATTAAAGATTTTAATTATCAGTCGCTTCACCAGCAGATCGGGCCCCTGGTGCTTTATTTAAGCCCGGTGCGGCAGCCGGCGGGTATAATAACCATCAGGATGTCTTCGGCCGATATTAAAAACACCGTGGCCTTCATTAATAGCACCTGGAAAAAATTGACCGGAGGAGAAGAAATATTTTCTTCTTTCGTGAATGAGGATTTGAGCAGGCTTTACGAATCCGAAGAAAGGGCGGGAACGGTTGCCGCGGTATTTTCCGGTCTCGCCGTATTTATTGCATGCCTCGGATTGTTCGGTTTGGCCTCGTTTGTTACGGAACAAAGAAAAAAGGAAATCGGCATACGCAAAGTACTCGGAGCTTCGGTTATAGAATTAATAATTATGCTTTCAAAAGAATTTACGAAATGGGTTTTGATTGCAAACCTGATCGCATGGCCGGCTGCTTATATAATAATGAACAACTGGCTTTCCGATTTTGCATACAGAACGAATATCGGAATAGAGATCTTTTTATTTTCAGGCGCCGCAGCATTAATAATCGCGTTGGCGACAGTAGGCCTGCATGCAATAAGGGCGGCATCCGCAAATCCGATAGAGGCTCTCCGATACGAATGATATCGGAGACCGAAATCCCTGCAAGCCGGGCGACGAATCGGGGTTGAAGGTTTACGTTATGAGTAAATCGAATAGAACAGAGCGTATAGGTTAAACACGTTTCTATGCCCATTGCGCTATGCCCGTATTATTCGAAGGAAAGATTTATGTTAAAAAATTATTTCAAAGTTGCGATACGAAGTCTGAGAAAAAATAAAGGATATTCGTTAATTAATATTTTGGGACTGGCTGTTGGTATAGCCTGCTGCATAGCCATCATGTTGTACGTGCGGAATGAACTAAGCTACGATAAGTTTAACAAGAACGCCGGCCGAATATACCGTATATGCGTTTCGGGCAGAATCGGCAACACGGAGTTCCATTCCCCGCATACGCCTCCTCCTATGGGACCGGTCCTGCTAAGCGATCTGCCGGAGGTTGTTTCATACACCCGCATCAGGAATTTCGGGTTCCCGGTTTTAAGGTACAAAGATAAAGCGTTCAGCGAAGAGAGATTTTTCGAGGTAGATTCGTCGTTTTTCGATGTTTTTACCGTGAAATTTTTAGAAGGAAACCCTAAGACCGCATTAAATCAGCCGTATAGGGTTGTCATTACCGAGTCGATGGCCAGGAAATATTTCGGCAGCGAAGATCCAATGGGGAAAATATTAAATGCGGATCATCTACACGATTGGATTGTTTCCGGCGTCATTCAGGATGTGCCGGCAAATTCTCATTTCCACTACGATTTCCTCGGTTCCCTAGTCAGCAGCAGCGACAGTAAAAGTACATTCTGGTTAAGCAATAATTATCTTACTTACATGCTACTCCGTAAAGGTACAAATCCCGCGGATTTCCAATCCGAACTAAACAGGGATGTTTTGAAATATATAGGACCCCAGATTGTACAGGTAACCGGTGTTTCGCTGGACCGACTGGAAAAAAAAGGGGACAGCTACGGCTTTTTCCTTCAACCGCTTCTTTCGATTCATCTGCATTCGCACCTTGATTACGAAATTGAACCCAACGGGGATATAAGTTATATATATATTTTCTCCGTTATTGCGGCGGCTATTTTACTTATAGCATGCATAAATTTTGTGAATCTGTCCACCGCAAGATCGGAAAAAAGGGCGAAGGAGGTCGGTATTAGGAAAACACTGGGCTCGCTTAAAGCGCAGCTTATAGGACAATTTATTGCAGAGGCCTTTTTGATGAGCATACTGGCGGTTTTTCTCGCGATAATACTGGTGGAAATATTTCTTCCGCTTTTCAACAACATATCCGGCAAGCAAATGACATTAGATTTATTTAAAAATATCTATACTATCCCGGTATTGTTGTGCTTGTCTTTCATAGTCGGGGTTTTAGCCGGCGGCTACCCTGCATTTTATCTTTCTTCGTTCAGACCAGTACAGGTTTTGAAAAGCGAATTAAGAAAAGGAAGCAGGAAATCCGGTTTAAGAAGCGGGCTGGTTATTTTTCAATTCGCGGTTTCAATCGTATTGTTTATAGGCACCTTTATTATAGGCAGCCAGCTCAATTATATTCAAACTAAAAACCTCGGCTTTAATAAGGAACAGGTAATAGTTATTAATAAGACGGATGACATAGGAAGCCAGATAAATTCGTTTAAGAAAG
>JBJKOY010000389.1:0-4421 GCA_046706945.1 Ignavibacteriaceae bacterium
CGGCGGCGGCGGCCAAAGGCCTGTAAATTGTGTTCAGGCTGTCCCAGTTAATATTTTTGAATTTAAAATACGGGTAAACTGCTTCGGCGGTTTTCCACGCCGAGTCGTAATCCTGCAGGTTATAACCAGCCGAAGGCTCGTTCACTAGCAGGTTGCTGCAGCCGCAAAATGAAAAAACCATTAACAGAATAAAAGCAGTTCTTATCTTCATTTTTAAAATGAATATGTCAGCGAGCCGGTTAAGTTATCGCTCGATGAGATAAAATAATCCCAGGCGGTTGTCCTAACGAGATTAAATAAGTACCCGGCTCTTATTGAGATATTTTTTATTAATAAATATCGTACCTCGGCGGAGAAGGAATATCTCAAACCGGAGATCAGAGTTATAATCTCCGACTGAGAAGTAGTTGTCCCGGTTCCTGCATCACTCGATTCTCCCTGGTCTATCGATATGATTGTGGACTGCATATGGCTTTCAATATCCCAGCGGCTGCCGACGGGGTAAAACATGTCTATTCGAATTCCTCCGGATATTAACATGGTTCTCGAAGGCGTTAACAATGCAATGTTTTGGTATCCGGAATGTTCGAATAATTCCGCAGTAGGGCCCAAATAGAAATAAGTTTCCCTGCTTAGAATAGAAAGGGCGCCGATAGGATATAAGTATGAAAGATTTAAATCATACTCGGTTTCATATGACGTTACGTTATAGTTATTTATCTTGGCATTATTAACCAGATCCCAATCCATATGAAAACAATAGGTCTCATGGTATTTCGTCCAATCCAAAGCGAGAAAAGATGCAGAGCCGGAATATTTTTGAGTTGATATATATTCGTCTTTTATTGCCAGGTAACGCAGACCGCTTTCAACCGAAAGCCCGTCAATGGGGCGGGTAATAATTAATGAGGAATCCTGTGCTTTTAAAACAGAAATATTCGAGAGAATAATAAGAAAGATTAAGGGAAGTAATTTTCTTACGATTAATTTATCCCGTGTCCCCCGCGATTTTTTGACTTCAGCAAATCCCGCAAACATTCTTTCCGCCCCCGTAAAAGTAGAAGAATAAAACAAACGTCTCAGACGATTGAATGCAGTATATTTTTAACGGATTCACCCCCCTGTCTTAATTAAATCCTTGTTCGGCTCCAATATACGCCGGAATTAAAAATATCGCAATAAAATTTATCCGATAAACCAGTCTTCGTTCCAGATCAAGACTAAAATATAAAGATAGAGCGATGCAATTTTTTTAAGTAATTGTTTTGTCGAACAGCACAAAGAATTTTCAATCTGTTATTTAGCTTATTAAAAAGAATGCAGGATAAAATATATGCTTAGGCAAGAAAATCTATCTGAATACGAAAACCTGTTTTTCATTTGAATAGAACTATTAAACGTCCCGGCAGCGGCTAAATATTTTTAATCTGCCGGAAGGAATTGTAAAAATGTACGAGGAGAAAAAGCAATCTGCCTACCGAGAATTAATAAACCGGATTTTGAAAGGCGAAGGCAAAGCTTCCGTCGAATCAAGGCAGGCGGCATTCGATAATTCCGGACTTACGGAGCCTTTAAAGACCCTTGCGAACAAAGTTGCATTTCATCCGGTAAAGGTGACCGACGGAGATATTAAGGAGATAATTTCATCCGGGACCGGCGAGGATCAGATTTTCGAACTGGTAATTTGCGCTGCGGCCGGTCAGGCGTCGAGGCAATACGGCTCTGCTCTTAAAGCTTTAAAGGAAGCAATGGAGAAAGCGGAAAGAAATACTGATGCGACTTAATATCCTTAATAGAGGTTACGGCCTGAGTACCAAAGTACTCTTTAAAATTATTCGAATTTTTTCCGGGCGACCGGTACCCGACGCAGCAAAAATAATTTTTTACAGACCGGATTTTTACGGCAGCCGGATGAAGCTATTTACTCATGAAACAATGCGCGGCCCGTCTGCCTGGTCCGTTGCGGAACGGGAATTAATGGCAGCTTATATATCCGAATTGAACGGGTGTGCTTTTTGCATCGGCGCTCATACCGCCGTCGCTTCCGGCGCTTTTGGCGATAAATCAAAGGTCGATTCGGTGCTTGCCGATCTCGAGACCGCACCCGTCGAAGAACCGCTGCGTGAAACTTTGCGGATGCTCAAGAAGGTTACGCTGGGACGCCCGGTGAATGCCGGCGATATGGATATTGTACTTGCCGCGGGCGCTTCCCGGGAACAGATTGAAGATGCGCTGGCTGTTTGTTTTGCGTTTAATGTAACCAACAGGCTTGCCGATGCATTCGGATTCTTCGTCCCGGATGCCGAAGCCTTTAAAGCAGGAGCAAAATACCTGCTTAAACACGGCTATCGATAGAATTAACTTAAGTGAAAGGAGCGACGTATGGAATATGTAAATCTTGGAAGAACAGGCTTAAAAGTATCGAAGATATGCCTGGGCTGTATGAGCTTCGGCGATACTCTTTCCAGGAAATGGCACTTAAACGAAGAACAAAGCCGTCCGCTTATAAAAAAGGCAATAGAATCGGGAATTAATTTTTTCGATACCGCCAATATGTACTCTAACGGGGTAAGCGAAGAGATTACCGGGAAAGCCTTGCATGACTATGCAAAACGCGAAGAAGTGGTTATTGCAACAAAAATATTTTTCCCAATGCGTAAGGACGCAAACGGTAAAGGACTATCCCGCAAGGAAATATTTACGGAAGTGGATATGAGCCTGCAAAGGCTTCGGACAGATTACATAGATCTTTATCAGATACACCGGTGGGATTACGATACGCCCCTAGAAGAGACGCTGGAAGCGCTGCACGATATCGTTAAAGCCGGAAAAGCAAGATATATCGGAGCATCTACTATGTTCGCCTGGCAGTTCTGCAAATCTCTCTATCTTTCGGATTTGTTCGGATGGACGCGTTTCGTATCGATGCAGCCGCATTACAATCTTTTATACAGGGAGGAAGAACGCGAAATGCTTCCGTTATGCCTCGAAGAAGGTATAGGAGTTATTCCCTGGAGCCCTCTTGCGCGCGGCCGTTTAGCCAGGACCTGGGAAAAACATTCGGATACGCTAAGAGCCGAAACAGATAGTTTCGGGAAAAGCCTTTACGAAAGGACCGAGGAAGCCGATAAAAAAGTTGTCGATTGCGTTACTAAAATATCGGAAGCAAGAGGTATCCCGCATGCGCAAATATCTTTAGCATGGCTGCTTTCAAAACCTGCAGTTACCGCGCCGATAGTCGGCGTAACCGGGATCCGACACCTTGAGGATGCGGTCTCGGCTGTTTCTGTTAAACTATCGGACGAGGAAATCGGACTGCTCGAAAGAAATTATATCCCCCACCCGACCGCCGGATTTTAATTTTTAAAGAAAAAATACCGTTTGATAAAAAAAGCAAATAAATAATTATACTACGGAACTCCCTTAGCGTTTAATTAATTCTAATACGATATATTGATAACCATAATATTGCATCCCGTCTTAACTCCCTTTACACCGTTTATACGGATATCAATGCCGCAATCGACCCTATAATTTGCCGTAATTGCACCTTTTTATTTTTACCCATGAAAGATATGTTTAACCCGGAATATACGATTAAAAAAACAAGGAGACACAGACATGGAAAACAATATTTCATTCGCCGCGGCAGCGGTCCCGGCCGCTAATAGTGCAGGGAAGAAAATATGGGCCGGCAGAATATTGAGCGGTATTGCAGTCTTATTTATGCTGTTCGACAGCATAACAAAAATAACCGAAGCGCCTCAGGTTTTGAAAGCCTCTGTAAAGCTCGGCTACCCGGCAGGCACTATTCAGGTGATCGGGATTATTTTATTGATTCTTATTATTCTGTATGTTATTCCCCGTACTTCAATTTTCGGTGCGATTTTATTAACCGGATATCTCGGCGGAGCCGTTGCTTCAAACTTAAGAATTATGAACCCGCTTTTCAGCAATACGCTCTTCCCGATTTATTTTGCCATAATATTATGGGGAGGAATATATCTGCGGGACGATCTTATACGCGAGTTTATTCCTTTCAGAAAGAAGGTTTAAAAATGAGAAAAATAATCTATGGGATGAATATAACAATCGACGGCTTTGCCGATCATACCTCAATGAGTGCGGATAACCAGCTGCACGACTTTTTTTCGGACTTTCTTGAAGATGTCGACGTTGTTTTGATGGGCCGTAAGACGTACGAACTGATGGCAGATTTCTGGCCTCATGCGGCGGAAGATCCCGGAAGCACGAAAAGCGAGATTCGTTTTGCGGATATATATAACGCCGTTCAGAAGGTTGTATTTTCAAAAACATTGAAAGAAGTAAACTGGAGCAATACCAGGTTATTCAAGGGCAATATGATCGAAGAAGTGCAGAAGTTAAGGCAGTCGCCTTCCGGAGGCAGTAAGAAAATCTCC
>JBJKOY010000390.1:0-39236 GCA_046706945.1 Ignavibacteriaceae bacterium
GGGGACACCTGGCCCCGGCCAAATCCATATCCAGATTTTTTGAAGAGAATTACGCCGGCGAGATAAAGCCCGTTCTCATAGACGGTTTTGAGAAAACCAATAAAATAATCAGGTATATTATTGAAGATGGGTACAGGAAACTTCAGGCTAAAGCAAGATGGTTTTACAAAACATTGTACGCGGTGAACAAGATTAATATTTTTGCCAGGATTAACAGCGCGGAAGTTTCATTTTTCGTTAAGCCGTACCTGACGGAAGTGTTTAAGGAACATAAACCGGATAAGATAATAATTTTCCATTTCTTCCTTATAGAGCCTGTCTATGAGGTCCTTGAAAAGACGGGACTTAAAATTCCGGTAGTTACGGTTGTTACCGATCCTTATACCGCTCACCCATTCTGGTTTTTAAATAAAAGCCAGGAATTGGTGGTATTCAGCGACAGACTGAAAGAACACTGCATAAAAAAAGGAATCGACAGGGATAGGATTAATGTTTTTCCTTTCATCCTCAGCGAAAAATTTTCCCGGAAATTGCCTGAAGAAAGAATCCCGCAGCTGAAAGAAGAGTACGGCTACGATCTCAACAAAAAAGTAATACTCCTGCTGGGAGGAGGCGACGGGATACCTAAAGGTATGCGAATATTAAAGATTTTATTAAAAAATTTAAAAAACGTGGAGATCTCCATCGTCTGCGGAAAAAACGATTCGCTGTTAAAAAAAGCCGGAGAATTTAAAAAGGAAAACGGGGTGGATTCTTTTAAAGTATACGGTTACGTCGACTTCATTTTCGAGCTGCTGAACATCTCCGATATAGTAATTTCTAAATGCGGCGCTTCCACGTTCATGGAAATTCTGATGATGAGAAAGATCCCGGTCATAACCAATTATATGTGGGAACAGGAAAAAGGAAATGTGGAATTTCTTGTAAACAACAAACTGGGAATTTATGCACCCGACATCAACAGGCTTCCCATCGTAATCGGCGAACTGCTGAACGATAAAAAAATTTACGGGTCATACCGGGATAATATCGAAAAATCGGCGCCGAGGAACGGAACCAAAGATGTGGCGGAATTTATTTACCGCTATTCGTCGTCGGCGGAATTAAAAAATACTTAAAAGATTTACCGTTCGTTTCTTTAAGCAAGGGGAACCTGACCGGAGAATTTATTAAGTTATGTTAAACAAATTTTTCTAAGTTGGCAGACTTTTTAGACAATTCGTGAGATAAAACAAAATGCGCTTCGAAAGAGATTATTTCGTACATTATTACGATTCGGACCTTAAAAGAAAAGCTACAATATCCGGTATCATGAGATACTTTGAAGATATAGCCATACTTCACAGCGAAAACGTAAATATCGGGATAGACTATTATATAAATCATCATGTTGTATGGATGCTTTATAAATGGGATATAAAGATTAAGAGACTTCCCGTTTTTAAAGAGACCGTAAAGGTTAGAACCGTTCCTACTTTTCTTAAAAGTTTT
Source organism: Ignavibacteriaceae bacterium (assembly GCA_046706945.1). Classification (GTDB taxonomy): domain Bacteria; phylum Bacteroidota; class Ignavibacteria; order Ignavibacteriales; family Ignavibacteriaceae; genus FEN-1297. The sequence goes on from JBJKOY010000390.1 coordinate 1,492, forward strand.
CATGCTTTCAGGTATTTCGATATTCTTGACGCTGCGGGAGAACAGATAGTAACCGGCAATTCCATGTGGCTGTTCATTAATACTGATACGAAAAAACCCGTAAAGATCACCGAAGATATGTACGAAGGATACGGAATAAATCCTGAAAATATGGCGGAATTGGAAATCGGCGAGATAGGAAGTTACGAAAATACGGATTCGTCTAAAGAATTCAACGTCAGGTACAGCGATATAGACACCAACAGGCACGTAAACAACATAAAATACGTCGACTGGGCTTTGGAGGCAGTTCCGGAAGACCTGCTTCAAAATTATTCTTTAACGCGTTTAATCGTAAATTACAAAAAGGAGATCGGTTTCGGTTCCCGAATTAACTCTTCTGTCAGTGTGGAAAGAGGTGAAAACACGGCAAGGTGTGCTCACCGGATAACGTCCGGCGAGTCCGAACTGTGCGTGCTCGAGACCCATTGGTGCACAGCCGGATAGGAAATAATCGTATTCAACGGCACATGCGTGACCGAAGATCACTTCCGCGGCTTTTATTTTACGCGATTTTAATTGTAAATTCAGTGAAAATACGTTCATAAATATGAGGCAATTTGAAATGAAAAAGAAACGCGGATCCGTTATAACAGCTGCCCTTTTGTTAATGATCGTAATTTCTTTCTTAACCAGCGGTTGTTATACCGCAGGGATCCAAAATAATAATTATGAATCCGAAAATAGCTTTTATAATTCTCCCGACCTGAATAATTACGGCGAGTGGATATCGATAAATAATTACGGAGAAGTTTGGCGTCCTTACGTTGTCAATGATTGGCGGCCTTTTACAAACGGGCATTGGATATATGCGGACGGAAATTGGACTTGGAATTCATACGAGCCTTTCGGCTGGATCGTTTATCATTACGGCTATTGGTATAATGATCCTTATTACGGATGGGTCTGGATTCCGTCCAACAACGATTGGTCCCCCGCTCGGGTCACGTGGATGAACTACGGCGATTATACCTGTTGGGCTCCGCTGCCTCCTCGCGGAGTTGTATACGGGAACCCCTGGGATGCCCGGGACGACCGGTACTGGCATGTAGTAAGAGACCGGGATTTTACCCGTGACGACATCAATAATTATACATTATCACGTACGGCAAGGATTGAAGCTCCTGCGGGAAATTATAATAGGAGACCCCCGGACAGGAATCGCATAGAAAGAAACTCGGGAATAAAGATAGATGACATACACACCCGCTCCGAGAATGTGAGATTGCCGAGACGGGAAGTTAAAAGAATTATATTACCGCCGCAGGAAAATAAAAGAGAGGAACAAAGCAAGTCGAGAGTTAGAAAAAATATTCTTGTGCCGAAAAACGAGTACCGGAAAGAACACGGCGATAAAGGAAGAAAGGAAGGAAACGACCGCAACGGCAACGGACGAAACAATAATGACCGCAACAACAACGGCCGCGGCGGAAATTGAATTCGTTCAATTATTTTAAAAATAAGCGAATAAAAAAAGAAGCATCTGGTCGCGAAATTTTTTATGTCAGCGCATGGATAACCTCTTCGGTGTTCCTGATTAATCCGAGCCTCGGGAAAATATATTTGAGAGGGTATTCGTGCTCCTCTTTGGAACGCGCGGCCATGGCATCTTCCACGAATATCTGATTAAACCCGAATTCGTAGGCAAACCTGGCCGTGCTTTCGACGCCGATGTTGGTAGCGATACCGCAGAGGATAATGGTATCAACGCCGCGCCTTCTTAATTGAAGGTCGAGTTCCGTGCCGTAAAAAGCTCCCCACTGATGCTTAATGATCTGAAAGTCGGTCGGACTGACGTTTAATTCGGGAACGTATTCGCTCCAAGTTGGATCGAAGCCGCTTCTATTAAACGAAGTTTCCGAAACAGGGTGCAGCATGTCCTTAAAATCTTTGGACGGCGTTACACGGACTAAAAATACCGTCATTTCTTTTTCCCTGGCCGCGCCGAGAAGCTTCGACGCTTTTTTAATCACTGAGGCGGCCGGAAAAGGTTCGGTAGGCATAGCTGTTATGCCTTTTTGAAGATCGATTGTAACTATTGCAGTTTTTTGAGTATTTATTTTTAATTCACGTGACATTTTGCTTCCCGTAAAATTTTTTTTGAATTTTTTTCATGAGTTATATTTCTTCCTTCGCTCCGGCTGCTTCCAGTTCCTCCAATTTTTTCCTGCCGTAGGCAATTCGCGTTATCGTAACGAATAAAACGGGAACTATAAATACGGCAAGCATAGTGGCCGCAAGCATGCCGCCTATTACCGTCCAGCCGATTGTCTGCCTTGCCTGTGCGCCTGCGCCGGTGGCGAATGCCAGCGGGGAAACCCCGAGAATAAAAGCAAGCGAGGTCATCAGGATAGGACGCAGGCGAAGCCTAGCCGCGGCGATTGTTGCCTGGATAAGCGGCGTACCGTGGTCGACGCGTTCTTTTGCAAATTCAACGATAAGGATAGCATTTTTTGCGGCCAAACCTATAAGCGCGACCAGGCCGATCTGCGCATAAACGTTATCGCTTAAATGCGGCCATGCAAACAGCGCTATAATTGCGCCGAAAGCGGCGATAGGGACAGCAAATAAAACCGCAAAAGGCACAGACCAGCTTTCGTACAGAGCGGATAAGAACAGAAAAACAAATAAAAGCGATAAACCGAATATTGCAAATGTGCTGCTGCTGGCGTTGATTTCTTCTCTTGATAATCCGGAGAAATCATACCCGTATCCCGAAGGCAGCACCTGGGCAGCTACTTCACGAAGCGCTTGTATTGCCTGCCCGCTGCTGTAGCCCGGAGCGGCTCCTCCGTCTACTTCCGCGGAACGGAACATATTAAAATGGGATATTACGGATGCAGTCTCGGTTACTTTATAGTTAATTAAAGTGCTTAAAGGTATCATCTGACCGGATGTATTTCTCACATAATATTTTCCCAGATCGTGAATAGTCGATCTGTAATTCGTATCCGCCTGAGCAACGACGTGAAAATCTCTTCCGAATATTGTAAAATCATTGACGTAGCTGCTGCCCAAAAATGTTTGGATGGTACTGTAAACATCGGCTACATTGATTCCGAGCTTTGCGCACTTATCCCTATCCACGTTTAAATTGTACGCGGGCGTATTTGCGGAGAAAAACGAAAATACGTTTGAAAGCTCCGGACGCTTGTTTGCGGCGGCAACAAATTCATGTACGACATTCGCAAACTGTTGAATGTTATCCGTGCTTTCCTGCTGTTCCAGTTCAAAGCTGAACCCGCCCGTAGCACCCAAACCCGGGATAGCAGGGGGTGCGATGACGATAACGTTCGCACTTTTTATTACAGCAAATTTCCTTCTTAATCCCGCAATTACGGCATCCAATTGAAGTGACTTACTCGTACGTTCGCCCCACGGCTTCAGCTGAACGAAAATAGTTCCCGAGTTAGATTTGCTTGCAAAGTTAACTACGTTTATTCCCGTTATTGCCGCAAAATGTCCTATACCGGGAGTCTTTTCCAGAATTGACATCAGCTTCTTCATCACATCCAAAGATCTGGTTGCCGAAGCGGCTTCAGGCAGTTCATAAGTTATATAAAGTCTCCCTTCGTCCTCGCTGGGTATAAATCCGGTCGGCTTATTCATAAATAATGTAACCGTGCCCGCATAAATAATAATCAGGATTATTAAAACATACGGAGCCATCTTAATACTTCTCTTAACGCCTTCCGCATAAGAACCGGTCGTTCTTTTAAACCATTCGTCGAATTTATAAAAGAATTTATTTAAACCTTTTGAACTCTTGGTCAAGTGCGTAGGCTTCATAATTAAAGAGCATAATGCCGGAGTTAGAGACAATGCAACAAATGCGGAAATTTATACCGAGACCGCGATTGTAATTGCAAACTGCTGATATAACTTCCCGACTATGCCCGGTATAAACCCGACGGGAATAAATACCGCGGCTAGAATCAATGCTATGGCAACAACCGGTCCGGATATGTCCTTCATTGCCCTTGAAGCCGCTTCTTTTGGCGGAAGATGTTCGTCGTCTATATAATGATGCGTAGCTTCCACCACAATTATCGCATCATCAACTACAATTCCTATTGCAAGGACAAACCCGAACATTGTTAACGTATTTATCGTAAAACCAAGCGGCACAAAAAAAGCAAACGTTCCGATTATCGAAACAGGAATAGCTAAAATAGGTATTATGGTTGCACGCCAGTTTTGAAGAAATAGAAATACCACAAGTACGACTAATCCCAGTGCTTCCAGTAAAGTAATTAAAACTTCGTTTATGGACTCCCGTACAACCGATACGGCTTCGAACGGTACTCCGTAGGTAACATCTACCGGGAACGATTTCTTAATAGTTTCCATTTCTTTGTATACGCCGTTTGCGACCTGCAGCGAATTGCTTCCCGGAGCCTGAAATATTAAAAGAAAAGACGACCTGTTCCCGTCAATGTAGGATTCGCTTGCGTAGCTTATTCTGCCGAGCTGAATGCGCGCTACGTCCTTTAGGTAAACTTCCGAACCTGTTTGAGGATTAACCTTAACAATTATATTTCCGAACTGTTCGGTAGTGGTCAACCTGCTGTTGGTAAATACCGTATATTCGAAAGTCTGGTTGCCGCTCTGCGGCGGCGCGCCGACGGAGCCTGCCGCTATTTGAAGATTTTGCGCGGATAACGCATTGGTAACATCCGCCGCCGTTAAGCCTAATTGCGCCAGTTTATCCGGATCGAGCCAGATGCGCATGCTGAAGTCGTCCGCCCGTACAAAAACATCGCCTACACCGGGCACACGCAGCAGCGCGTCTTTAACGAATATGTTTGTATAGTTATCGAGAAAAGTAATATCATGAGTGTGCTTGGGAGAATAAATAGCTACGATCATTAATATGCTGGAGGTGCGCTTTCTTGTTGTAATGCCGAGCCTTTTTACAAGGTCCGGAAGTTGAGGCGTTGCTATTCCTACCCGGTTTTGAATATCCATTGTAGCAACATCGGGATTGGCTCCCTGGTTTAATACGACGCTGATGGAAGATTGACCGCTGCTTGTGCTGTTGCTGGTCATATACGCCATTCCCGGAGTGCCGTTTACCTGTGTTTCTATCGGCGTTGTAACTGTCTGCTCAACTGTAGTGGCGTCCGCTCCCGTAAAATTGGTAGATATTGATACTGTCGGAGGAGTTATATCCGGATATTGGCTTACCGGCAGATTAAAAATCGACAGCAAGCCGATTAGAACAATTACAAGTGAAACAACAATACCGGTCACCGGCCTTTTAATAAATGTATCAGCAATCATTTCCTATCCTGTTGAAAAATTTTTTTAACTACCGAAGTTCGCGCCGAGAAACCTGTTACCTGGAACCGGCAACAACCGGTGAACCGTTCCTTAATTTTTGAACGCCTTGAGTTACGATTTGCTCGCCCGGAACAAGTCCGGAGTTAATAATAACCATATCGTTGTTTATCGTTCTTCCCAGTTCCACTTTCTTCTGAAAAGCCTTATTGTCTTTTATAACGAATACAAAATATTCTCCCATCTGAACCACTACGGCTTTATACGGGATCACAATGCTTTTCGATGTATTGTTATTTAAAAGCCGCACGTTGCAGGTCATTCCCGGCCTCAATAGATATTTGGGATTAGGGAATACCAGTCTTGCGGTAATTGTGCCTGTTAACGGATCGACCGCACGGTCCAGCAATAATAGGCGGCCCGGGTACTGATACACGGATCCGTCCGGCAGAACGATTGTGAATGTGGAATCTCTGGGATTATCCCTTTTATTCAGCAACTCGGTGAACTTGCCGATTTCCTTTTCGTCAACGGCAAAATCCACGGCCATCGGATTGTCGGAAGAAAGGGTGTTCATTAGCGTCTGCCCTGTGGTTATCGAAGAGCCTAACTTGACCTGCGAGATGCCTATCGTGCCGCTGAACGGGGCGTAAATTACGGAGTTCCTCAGATTGGTCTCCACTTCGTTTAAGGTACTTTCGGCAGCGTTCAGATCGGCTTCGGCATGGTCCAGCACCTGCTTTGCAATGGCGTCGTTCTTGGCCAGTTCTTTATAGGTGTCGTAATCCTGCTTAGCCTTGGACAGATTTGCTTTTGCAACATCGTATGCGGCTTTATATTGCTGCTGATCTATTCCGTATAATTTCATGCCCTTTGTTACGTGCTGTCCGTCTTCGAAGTAAATATCCGTCAGGTAGCCCGAAACCTCCGGGCGTATATCTATTTGATTTAGGGCGGTTACCGTAGCCGGATAATCGGTATAGTAAGACGCTTTTTCTTCTTTAACGGTGTAAGCCGTTACCGGCGTGGGCGGAAAAACGGGAGGACCTCCTCTTTTTCCGCCGCAGGACGCAAGGATGCATGAAATACATATTGTAAAGAATAAGAAAAGTATCTTGTTTTTCATTTTAGTATAAATTTAAGTTGAAATATTAATAATGTATTGATCCCAATGCTTTTTGAAGATCCGTTTTGCTTATTAAAGCCTGATAAAGCGAATTTAGGTAATTGACCTGGGTCGTTCTCAAATTTGTTTCTGCCGTAATTACGTCTAGGTATGTCTTTATACCGGATTTATATTGAAGCTCTATTATATTGTATACATCCTGGGCCAGCTTTAGATTTTTCTTCTGAACCTGGTAATTATTTAAATTGCTCTTATAGGTTGCCAAAGCCTGCGTGTATTCCGTGCTGATTGAACTCTGCAACGCCGACTGGTCGTATTTTATCAGATCCAGCTGTAGTTCAGCCTGTTCGATCTGCTGTATCCTTTGCCCTCCGTGGAAAATAGGAAAACTGAGCTGCAGCCCTATATAAGAATTGGGGAAACCCCGGTTGTAAAGATTAGTTAATTTGTCGTTTTGATAATTCAAATTATAGTCGCCGAACGCCGACAGTGAGGGCAGGAAACTCCATATATAATAATCCAGGTTTGCTTTCTGCAGACTCTTTTGCGTTTGGAGCAGTTTATATTCAATTCTGTTCTGGTAATTTAAAACCGCGGTCGTATCGGCGTCTATCTCATCTTCCATCTTTTTCATATCGTAATTTAAGCTTATATTGCCGTTCGGCGGGTAGCCCATCTGATCTTTTAAATTAGCATAGCTTATTTTCGAAAGTCCCTGATCCTGTTTCAATTCCGCCTCGGCATTATTTAACGAAACAGTGGCCTGCATATAGTCCGTTTTATCCACAACTCCGCCTTTATACTGGTTGTAGGCGTCTTTTAAATTCTGCCGCAGCCGAGCGATATCCTGGTTAACGAGATCAATTTGATTCTGCGACAACAATACCGAATAATATGCCTTGCTGACGTTAACAATTACATTAATTTTATTTTCGACCGTGTTCTGTTCGGCTTGTTTCCGTACATCGCCGGCGGTACTGCTTGCAAGAAGTACGTCTTTGTTGAAAATAGTTTGAGTGACCGAAAATTGTCCGTTGGAAGTATTTATCTGCCCGAAATGTACGGGATTGCCCTGATATATTGATGTCGGTAATTTGAAATAATGCTGAACATTAAAATTGAAGTCCAGCTGCGGAAACCATTCTGATAAGCTGCTGTTAATCTCCTTATCGGCGATCTGTTCGTTAATTAAAGACTGCTGAACGGAAGGCTGATGCAAAAGTGCATACTGAATACAATCTTCCAGAGTAGCATTTTGAAGTAAAGGGGAAGAATCGTTTTTCGATTGCGGAAGAACCGGTAAAGCCGTAAATAATACCAGCAGCACAAAATATAGAATTTTTTTCATATGACAATAATTATTCGAAAAATTGTTAGATACAATTTTAAGTAGTTTAGTACTGACGCAATGTGTAAGACGTCACTATTAACAGAAAAATAATAAGTCCGAATATAAACCTTTATGCCCGGGTATCGCCGATGTTGCCGCAAAATTTTCGGTATAAATAAATGAGTCATAACTGAAGCCGAATCATACATTCAGATTGTAAATTCCGCCCCGGGTTCCTTTATTATTCTTCAAAATTTCGCAAACCGCTGTTCGATAAAGGGGCGGCAATTAGAACGGATTTTATACATATTTTTGAATATCGAACGTATTTTTTACCGGCGGGCGACTATTATTCATAAAATATTTAATCTCCGACAGAAACCACTTTCCAGGTAAATTATTTTTTGTGGTAATCGACGAAAGCCAATGTATCTCATACATGTGATATTTATAATCTATAAAAGCAAACCTGATGGCATCCCTTATGAAAACTTTTGCAATCTCCCTGTTTGAGAATACCGGAGGTTCTTCCATAAAATATTTCTGATGTTTAATTTCATTTATAGAGCTGTCTACGAAATAATGATTGAACCCCAGCTCCTCGGCAATGCCCCGTATCGTTTTTTCGTCGGCATTATTAATATTTCCGTCTTTGCAAAACAAAACCAACATTCCCCTGAGATAGCTGTTTTTATCCGACATCTCCAAAGTCATAGCATTCTCCGTATTTAATAAATTTACGTACCGAACAAGATTATTTAATAAATTTACGGTAGAAAAACTTCATGCATTGGATACCTTAAACATCTGAACGTATTTAAATCACCGCTCATTCATATCTGAGAGCGTCGATCGGATTAAGATTAGCTGCTTTCCGGGCCGGATAAAATCCGAAAAAGACACCTATCATTCCCGCAAAGCCGAATGCCAGCAAGACTATCTCAGGTCTGATAAAAGCCGCCTGGCTTGTATATGCATTTAGGATATACGTTATACCTAAAGATAGTAGAATACCGATCAATCCGCCGGTGAGGCTCAACACCAGGGCTTCTATTAAAAACTGCACAAGTATATCGGAAGTCCTGGCGCCGATGGACAACCGGATCCCGATCTCCCTTGTCCTTTCGGTAACCGAAACGAGCATAATATTCATAATGCCGATGCCGCCGACAATTAAAGAGACGCCGGCCACCGAACCCAGCAGGATCGTAAGCACCGCGGAAGTAGCCGTAGCCGCGGCAGTGATATCCGCCTGGTTGCGCACAGTAAAATCGTTGTCCTCACCGGCTCTTAAATGATGAGCCTGTCTCATTAGAGAAGTTAGTTGTGCCTGCGCCTGGTTTATTTGATCTATAGAAGCAGCGCTGGCTTGAATGTAATTTATGTATCTTCCGCCGACAAGTCTGTCAAGGACTGTAGTGGAAGGAGCGAGAATAACGTCGTCGTTATCCGATCCCATTGCGCTTTGTCCTTTCGAAGACAGAACGCCGATTATCTTGAAGGGAACGTTTCGTATTCTTATTTGCTGCCCGACCGGATCCTGATTCGGAAATAAATTGTTGACAACCGTTTGCCCGAGTACCGCCACCTTTGCTCTTGAAAGTACGTCCCTGTCCGTAAAAAATGAACCTTCCGATAAAGGCCAGTCCCTGATATTCAGATAATTCGTCGCGACGCCGAGTACCTGGGTGCTCCAGTTGCCTGTCCCGCCGATTATTTGGGCACCGGCTCTTACAACCGGAGAGACGTTTTGAATAAGCGTTGCGCCGTCCTGAATCTTTTGAACGTCCTCCATTGTAAACCTGTTTATACTGCCGGCGCCTCTGTTAATTCCGCCGGAAGAACTCGAGCCGGGGAAAATGATAATCATATTGGTACCGAGTGCAGCAATCTGCTCTTCAACCCGCTGCTGCGCGCCGTCGCCTATAGCCACCATCACCACAACCGCGGCTACTCCTATTATTATTCCCAATGCCGTTAATAGGCTTCTCATGCGCGACGTTAAGATACTCTTGATTGCCGCTTTCAAAATTTTTTTAAGTTTCATGACTAACTCCTGCCGGCAAAAACCGCGTTATTAAATACACCGGCATTTAATTTTTCAAGTTCGTATTTGGCATTCAGCCTATTCTCAATTGTGTAATCGTTTACTATTATGCCGTCCTTAAATTCAACGATACGCTGCGCAAAATTCGCAAAGTCCCTTTCATGGGTTACAAGAACGATCGTGATTCCCTCATCGTTTAATTCCTGAAACAGCCCGAACACATCAATCGAAGTCCTGCTGTCTAGGTTGCCGGTCGGCTCGTCGGCAAGGATCAGGGCCGGCTCGTTCACCAGCGCCCGCGCGATGGCAACTCTCTGCTGCTGGCCTCCCGACATCTGGTTCGGTACGTGATGCATTCTGTCTTTTAACCCGACGCGCTCCAGCGATTTAACCGATTTCCCTTCGGGGTCTTTTATCCTGTTGCTTCTGTCGTACATTAGCGGGAGCTCCACGTTTTCCAAAGCGGTCGTCCGGTGAAGCAGGTTGAATCCCTGAAATACAAAACCTATTTTCTGATTTCTGATCGTCGAATATTCGTTTTTTGAAAGGTCGCCGGTATTAACTCCGTCCAGAAAATATTCTCCCGAAGTGGGTTTGTCCAGACAACCGAGGATGTTCATCAAAGTAGACTTACCCGAACCCGAAGCTCCCATTATTGCAACAAATTCTCCTTCTTCTATAGAAAGATTCACCGACTTAAGTGCATTAACCTCAACGTCTCCTACTTTGTAGACTTTTGAAAGATCGACAGTTTTTATTATGATCTTTGCCATTTTAAAGCCCCCTTCCCATACCTCTAGGAAATCCTCCCGACGCGCGCGGGTCGGACTTTTTCGCTGAGCTTTCCGTGCCCGTAATTATTTCCGTTCCTTCTTTCAAATTTCTGCTTCTTAAAATTTCAGTATTTTTACCGTCCGTTAAGCCGAGTAAAACAAAGTTCTGTTTAAGATTTCCGTTATTATCGAGCGTCCAAATTTTTCCGACATTGACATTTTGAAATTTCTTTTTTGCGGAATCATTTGAATTAAAACTCCTTCCCGCTTGCCTCCAGTTATTTTGCCGGGAAGATGATGCACCTCCGGAATCACCGACGGTTTTCTGCATGGTCAGTTTATATTTTGCAAGCATCTGCTGGTCGGGGCGAAAGCCCAGAGCATCGTTGGGAATCATAAGTACGCTGTCTCTTTGAGCAACGTAAAAGTCCACCGTTGCGGTCATCCCGGGCAAGAGAAGCTCGTCTTTATTGTCGGCATTTATTACTACTGTATATTCAACAACGTTTGAAACAACCTGCGAGTTCAATCTGATTTGCACGACTTTTCCCATAAATTTTTTATCCGGATATGCTTCAACCGTAAAATCGGTAGTTTGCCCCATTTTGATTTGGCCTATGTCGCTTTCGTCAACCGAAGCCAGTATCTGCATCTTAGAGAGGTCCTGGGCAATGGAAAACAGCACCGGCGACTGCAGGCTGGCGGCGACGGTATTTCCCTCCAGCACGTTTTTATTTGTTACGGTTCCGGTAATGGGAGAATAAATGTATGCATACCCCAGATTGGTCTCGGCGGTCTTTAGCGCAAGCTTAGCCGAAATTACATCTGCCGAATCCGTTTCCAGCGCAGACTTTGAAGTAGCAAAGTCCAGATCGGATAAAAATCCTTTTGAAAATAATTTTTGATTTTGTTTATACTGGGTTTTTGCCAGGTCGAACTGGGACTGAGCTTTAAGGAGATTCGCCTTTGCATTTTTAACGTTAAGAGACAACGCCGTCGTATCGATAATGGCCAAAAGTTGTCCCTTCCTTACGAAAGTGTTATAATCAACGAATATCTTGGCTATTTTCCCTGAAACCTGAGTCCCTACGTCCACTGATGTTACCGGGTCCACCGTGCCTGTACTGGTAATGGTTGATATTATGTTTCCCTTTTTAATTTGCGTAAAAGTAAATTTTTCGCTGCTGCTGCTGCTTTTGAAAAATAATAAATATACCAGAACCAACGGTACGGCGGCGATTAAAGAGTAAATGGTGATTTTATTTTTCATATTCTTATGACAAAAGGATGATCTCATTAAATTATATCAGTCTTTCGTCATCTCCTTTTTCGATTTTTAACTTGTTCATTAAATCCTAAAAATATATTTGCCGTAATTAAGACAGGTACCGCAAAATATTTTTTCCGAGATTTTGACATCGGGATTTGAAATAAAGTTTAATGGGAAAATTTTTGCCGTAACGCGCAGCATCACCGGGTACCTCGAGGGAGGGCCGGGAGTCCGGCCCGTTTTTTTACCCGGCGGTTATTTGTTTAATTTGTTTCCTTTAAAAAACGAAAATCCGAACAATAAATTTCTCCTTTTTGAAAAAACGGTGCCGGTTTTTAGGAACGAAACTACACCTATATTAGCCGTCCCGTCAAACCGGCATCATTTAATAACCAGCATTACTGGTATGAAATAAACTTTTTAAACTATTTTTTATTGATTGTTCCCGTCGTCGTTTTCTTTTTGAGAGGCAACCGCATTTGCGAAATTACTCGGGGAACTTTCGGAACCGTTAGCATCTACCGCTGTTATATAATAGAAAGCTACCTGGGCGGATGATGATAATGAACTGAGATCATCCGTGTAATTAGCGGAAGATGACGAATCGGATTTTGTGAATTGAAGAGAAGAAGGGTCCGCGTTTTCGTCGGCACCGTAGGCTTTATATATATAATATTTGACTGCGGTACCGTTTTCCGGTGCATCCCACGAAAGCATGGCCTTACCGTTATCCACGGTAACGTTTAGATTTTGCGGGGATGAGACTTGTGCATTACTTTTATTAAACGCAAATAAAAATAAAACTGCACAGAAAAGAGCCGTTAATCTTAAAACGGCTGCGGGTTTTTTTAACATATGACCTCCCTATTTATTAATAAAAAAGAACCCGGGAGAACATATTTCGCGGCGGATTAAAAAGATAGATAGAAAAGAATCCATGGGCGGAATTATCCCCATAAATAGGCGTCGAAGCAACTTACATGCCGGGAAGATAATTAATTTTAAAAATTTGGGGAATATTTTTTCGATATAATTTTCGCATCTTCCTGCTTGACTCTTCGAAATTTTTTTCACAACTTAGTTAAGGTTAAAGTTATCGATTAAGTCATCAGTTAATTTAATTGCTGTTGTTAATTTGTTGTAATTCAGCAAAAGGAAATATTTTTGGGAGGCGAAATACCGGTATATTTATATTGTTTTGTGCAGGCTTATATTCAGAAATCGGCGGAAAGACGTTTATTCAAGTATGTTCTATGTTAATTTTTCCGGCTTTGCACTGTTTAATAATTCAACCTGAATTAAAAACCGATTTACCCCTTATTCGCTTCCGGAGCGCTTCCAGGTTTAATACTCGTTTCAACGACAAATTTAACCAGTGGGAAATAAGTTATCGCGATATTAAGGCAGTTAAAATTCTTTGAGCTGAATTTCAGGAAATTCATTTCTAAAAATTACTCTATTACTTTGTGATTGACCGCAGCGAAGCTGTATAAAATAAAACAATAGCCGCCGGCGAATTTTTTCTTCATTTAAATTTTCTAATCATTAATAATTCCGATATCCCTTTACGGTTATTAAAACAACTCGCATGAAACATAAATTTATAAGGTTTAATTTTACCTTGAAGGCCGCCTTCGCCCTTATATTTTATTCGGCACTTTTGGGGGTATTAGCGGGCAATTTAACCGCTCAAGTTAGAAATAATGACTACCCCTGGATCCCGGATTTAGGCAGCGGAGAATATAAGAATCCCGTTATATATGCGGATTATTCCGATCCTGATGTTATAAGAGTAGGGGATAACTTTTATCTGGTTTCTTCCAGTTTCGATGCTGTTCCCGGTCTGCCTATCCTTCTATCTAAAGATTTGGTCAACTGGAAGATAATAGGGCATGCTCTCCCCACCCAGCCTCCGTACGAGGTATATTCGAAAACCCAGCACGGCGGAGGCGTATGGGCGCCTTCCATAAGGTACCGGAAGGGGGAATTCTATATTTTCTATCCCGATATTAAATTCGGAATTTATATGGTTAAAGCTAAGAATCCCGCAGGTCCCTGGTCGGAACCGGTTCTAGTTGAAAAAGGCAAAGGACTGGAAGATCCCTGTCCGCTGTGGGATAACGACGGGAAAGCATATCTGGTGCACGCTTATGCGGGAAGTAAGGCAGGAATTAAAAGCATACTTGTAATTAGTAAAATGAATCAAGAAGGTACAAAGGTTCTCGACCCGGGTGTTATAGTTTACGACGGTCACGGAATTGATCCTACGGTAGAAGGCCCCAAGCTGTACAAAAGAAACGGATATTATTATATCTTTGCTCCTGCCGGCGGAGTTACGAACGGATGGCAGATAGTCCTTCGTTCCAGAAATATATACGGACCTTACGAAAGAAAAGAACTACTGGCTCAGGGGAACACGGGTATAAACGGACCGCATCAAGGCGCCTGGGTGGAGACGAAGACAGGACAATCATGGTTCATCCATTTCCAGGACCGCGGGGTTTACGGCAGGGTAGTTCTGTTGGAGCCGATGAAATGGGAAAACAACTGGCCTTTAATCGGCGTTAACCGGAACAGGGAGGGCGTCGGCGAGCCGGTCTTAACATTTGAAAAGCCGGATGTGGGGAAAACTTACCCGGTTGAAGTTCCGCAGACCTCCGACGAATTTAACGGAATAAAGCTTGGACTTCAGTGGCAGTGGCAGGCTGATCCGGGCCCGACCTGGGCGTTTACATCAGGCAGCGGATATTTACGTTTATATGCCCGGCTTTTGCCGGAGGACTTCAGGAATTATTGGGATGTCCCGAACATTCTGATGCAGAAATTTCCGGCGCAGGAATTTACCGCGACCGCAAAACTTACCTTCACTCCTTTGTCGGACGGAGATAAAGCAGGGTTCATAGTTATGGGGGAAAGCTATGCATATCTTTCTTTAACTAAAAAAAGCGGCGGAATTTATCTTACTTATACTACATGCCGGGAAGCCGGCAAAGGCGGCGCTGAGAAAGCAACGGAAATAAAAAAAATTAATAACGGCATTATTTTTTTCAAAGTAAGGGTGGAAAAAGGGGGTATCTGTAATTTCGGCTACAGCACAGACGGTAATAATTTTACGGATGCCGGACGACCTTTTGCCGCGACTGCCGGCAAATGGATCGGCGCCAAATTAGGAATTTTTTGTACAGGCACTTTAAAAACACATGATTCCGGTTACGCGGATTTTGATTGGTTCAGAGTAAAGAAGTAAACATAAATAATTAATGATGACTTGATATTTAATTAAATATTCGTATATTCGCTTTAGTTATTGATAAAGTAAACGATTAAGGGACATCATATTATTTTATAATTAATTAAATATTTTAATTTTATTAAATACTTGACTCTTGAAATAATTTTCCGGAACTTAGTTAAGGTTAAAGTTAACGATTAAGCTTTATCCATAATTTTTCATTAATAATCATTAAGTCAATAAAATCATTCATATTAAATAATTCTAATTTGTATAATAACAAATCTGCACCGGGTACAAAAATATTCTAAACTAAATGGATTTTTATCCCCGCATGGACTGCGATAAACAAAGCTACTAAATTCACATATTTTTAATAGGCATAATCACGGAAATGGTGAAATATTCATCATAAAAATACTTAATCAACAAAATTTTTCCCTTAAGGGAAAAAGTAAATCATTAAGGAGGTAAGACATGAGGAGACTATTACAGCTAGCTGCAATCACTATCCTTATAGCCGGTGTAAATTTATATTCTCAAACATTAGTTCAGCCCGGAGACGGTACATTAACACAAGCTATAACCGATGCGAAAGACGGTGATGTATTGCAGCTCGTTCCCGGAGGACAATATACGGAATCTACTGTATTCGATTACGGTACCATACATAAGGCTATTACAATTGAAACTTTGGATCCGACATCCACCGATTATCCTGTTGTTACCGAAACCGCAAATGACGGGGGAACAAGTACTCCTAATTTCTTTTTTGTCGGAGACAGCGGTTCAATTACTATTAACGGAATCGAATTCGACGGTTCGCAGAACGGTACCCCGACCGCCAGTCATCTAATTCAGGTTGCATTAGGTACTACAGTAGATTCCGGATTCGTTCATAAGATCAAAGTAGTAAATTGTCTGGTGCACGATCTGACCGGAGGCGTTATTGATGCCTCCAACAGCGATATCAAGGGTATCATGATAGTGGATTCGGTTTTTGTGAATAATTGTATATTCCACAATACAGGTACATCCGTGTACATGAAATATGCCGGATGCGACTATATAAAAGTCACGAACTCTACGTTTTACAATATTAGCAGCTACGGATTAAGGGTCTCAGGTCCCGGCGAATCAAGCATGCCTGATCATACGGCCGGAGCCTTAATCGATCATACAACATGGTACAACGTGGGTATCTCGGATCCCAGGGAAGTAATCCTTTTGGAGAAAGGACCGAACATGCATCCATGGACTGTGGCAAATACCATTATCCAGGATCAAACAAGCGACAGCAAGACCGTCATCAATATTAAGGACCTTGTAGACACTTTGATGCAGCACGATTCAAGTATTTGTCTGTGGCAAACAGGTCCGGTTACCTGGAGAGGCGGTATTGTAGTAGATACGGTCACTATGGATCCTCAATTTAAAGATCCGGCTAACGGAGATTTTACGCTGCCTAAAGGTTCCAAATTATTAACGTTCGGTACCGACGGAGGACCGATCGGAGATCCGAGATGGGCTACTAATGCTCCTACAGCCGTATTGCGCAATCCGGTTGCACACCCGGCGCAGTTCGGTCTCGCTCAAAACTATCCGAATCCGTTCAATCCGTCGACAATGATTAACTTCAGTATCAGTAAGCCGGGAATGACCAGTCTGGATGTATATAATATTTTGGGTCAGAAAGTGGCAACGCTTATCAGAGGCAACTTAACCGCGGGGCAGCATTCAGTGGAATTTAACGCGGTTAATATGCCGTCCGGAGTTTATATCTACAAATTGAGTTCGAATGCTCAGACAATGACCAAAAAAATGATTCTCATGAAGTAAAGGTTCCGAGAATAAAATGGAATTGTCTTAGAATTTAAAGTACCCCATAATTTTGAAAAGAATATTTTCAAATATGGGGTGCTTTTGTGTTTCACTATATTAAATGTACCCGTTTGTCAAAATGTAATTTCGAAAATATATTATTCTTTTATTGTCTTATGAGGTATTGATGAAAAGTTCTTTTACTATTTTTATCCCATTATTATTTTTCTTTTCAATCCGGATATTTCCTCAAGCCGGGGCAAGCGCAACCTGGCTATTAACCCAGGAAGATTCAACATCGGTTAGCGTTGCGGGTAATTTGGAAGCCCAACCGGTTACCGGAAATAATATTCAAATACGTGACTATACCGGGATATTGAACAACGGCCTCGGCGGACCTCTTGGAAATTATCAAAGATGGTTCATCAATGCGAACTGGCCGGACGAGAACGACAAGAACAACGCCAGATATATTCAATTTACACTCAACCCGGCAGCGGGATTTAATTTTAGTGTTGCAACGGTTTCTTTTTATATGAATGCCGGCGGCACCTCAAACATGATGGCCGCCGTATACATTTCGACAGATCCGAATTTTAATTCACCTACATTATTAAACACATCCGGCGCAATAAACGTTACAAGAGATTCGGCTACCGACTATACTTTTGCGATCAACAAGGACGTAAATTCCGGCACGAGCTTGTTCTTAAGAATCTATCCCTGGCTGCCGGGCGGATCAACAAATACGGGTAAATATATATTTCTTCAGGATATGATTATTTCCGGGATTACCGCTCCTTCAGGCACGGTTCTTCCTTTATCGGTTACGACAACCGGCGCTTCCTCAATTACATCAAGTTCCGTTATCTGCGGAGGAGACGTTTTGGGGGACGGAGGAAAACAAGTAACTTCAAGAGGAGTATGCTGGAATACCGCCGGTTCACCTACCGTTGCGGACAATAAAACCGAAGACGGGACCGGGATAGGTGTCTTCAAGAGTGCCTTGGACAGCCTTCAGCCTGAAACTACATATTATGTTCGCGCTTACGCTGCCAACAGCGACAGTACCGCCTACGGATCCGAGATTTCCTTTAAGACGCTTGCCCCTCAATTATTGGCTTTCCCGGGAGCCGAAGGATTCGGACGATTTACTACCGGCGGCAGAGGAGGACGGGTACTGGAAGTGACAAATTTAAATGACGACAATAATCCCGGCAGCTTTAGATGGGCCGTGAGTCAGAGCTACCCAAGAATAATCGTATTCGAAGTTTCGGGAACGATAATGCTGCAATCGGATCTGAATATTAATTACGGCAACCTTACCATCGCGGGGCAGACCGCACCCGGAGACGGAATATGCATTGCCAATCATACGGTCGAATGCAAAGCAAGCAACGTGATCGTTAGGTATATGCGGTTCAGATTGGGCGATCTGACCAAGGAAGCCGACGATTCCTTTTGGGGCCGGGATCAGTCAAATATTATCCTCGACCATTGCTCCTTAAGCTGGGCAATAGATGAAGACGGAAGCTGGTACGACAATAAAAATTTTACAATGCAGTGGTGCATGTACAGCGAAAGCCTGTATCACTCTTACCATCCTAAAGGAGACCACGGTTACGGCGGGATTTGGGGAGGTATGGGAGCTACATTCCACCATAACCTGCTGGCCGATAATTCAAGCAGAAATCCCAGGTTTAACGGCGCACGTTATAACTCAACCCACTCCACGGAAATAGTGGATTTCAGGAACAACGTAATATTTAACTGGGGCTTCAACAGTTCATACGGCGGGGAATCCGGCAACCAAAATATGATCAATAATTATTACCTGCCCGGGCCGGCAACAAGCACCGGAAGCGCAAGCCATAGGATCGTACAGCCTTATGATACATACGGGCAACCATACGGTAAATGGTATCTCTCCGGGAATTATATGGCAGGCGATACTGCCGTAACGGATAATAATTGGAACGGAGGGGTTCAACCGGAAAACGGACAGCCTCTGGATTCACTCAAATTAGATGCGCCGGTTCCCGTTGCTCCGGTAACCACACAATCAGCTCAGGATGCATTTCAATCGGTACTTGCTAGTGCGGGCTGCAGTTTCCCTACAAGAGATTCGGCCGACATGAGAGTAATAAACGAAATTAAAACCGGCCAGGCACCGTTCGGCGCTACTTATAACGGCGGCCTAAAAGGTATAATAGATTCGCAGAACGACGTCGGCGGCTGGCCTACTTTAATTTCGCTTCCCGCTCCTCTGGATTCCGATCACGACGGAATGCCGGACAGCTGGGAAACTGCGCACGGTTTAAATCCGGCGGACTCCTCAGATGCAAGACAAGTCGGACCGGACGGATATACAATGATTGAGGAATATATCAACGGTCTCGTTAATCCTTCTCCGCTCTCCGTTAAAAAGTCAATTCAGGTTCCGGATGATTTTACCGTAAAACAAAATTATCCCAATCCTTTCAATCCGAATACGCAGATCGTTTATTCGATACCAAAGACAGGCTACGTTACCGTAAAAATATTCGACATCACGGGCAGACTTATAAAAGAGTTGTACAACGGTTATGATAATGCGGGCAGCCATAGCTTGACCTGGAACGGCAGAGGATCCTCGGGCATTTCCAACGCTTCGGGAGTATATTTCTGCGTGATTGGATATGATGACACAATAAAAGTAATTAAAATGCAGCTTTTAAAATAAGTATTCATTTAGAGGAGAAAAAATGCACATAAGGATACAATTTCTAAAACCATTATGTTTGACGGTAATAACTTTGTTGTTATGTACGTCTGCCGTAATTCATGCCCAATCGAGGAGCAGAATTGTCGGAGTTGCTAAGGATGCTAAAACAGGAGAGCCCTTATTCGGAGTAAATGTTATCGTTAAAGGTACTTACCTCGGTGCTGCAACGGATGTAAACGGCAAATATTTTATAGTAAACGTTCCGGTAGGATCTTACCAGGTTCAAGCGTCAATGATAGGTTACCAATCTCAATTGGTAACGGATGTCGTTGTTTCCGCGGATCGAATTACTACCGTTGACTTTGATCTTAATCCGACGATTATACAGGGGAAGGAAGTTGTAGTAACTGCGAAAAGAGACAACCTTCACAGAGAGGTTGCAAATACGCAGATGGTTGTTACATCGAACGAATTGAAACAAACATCGGGAATTAGGCAAATTAATGCTTTCCTGGAGAAACTCCCGGGAGTATCGACAACCAACGGTTTCTTAACCATCCGCGGCGGTAGCGCCGATCAGACGGGCGCCATGATCAACGGATTATCTTATAATAATGCCGCCGTCGGCAATGCAGAAACCGCCGTGCCTTTGAGCGCTATAGATCAGGTTTCGTTGTTATCGGGCGGTTATAATGCGGAATACGGAAATTTCAGATCCGGATTAATTAATATAACAACCAAGACCGGATCAAAGGACGGATACCACGGTACTTTCACTTTGCAGAGAGATAACAATCATGTAAGAAGATTCGGCGATCCTTTTTACAGTCCGACAAATTCTTACTTGGGCCAATTCTTGGATCCCGCCACTTCTTTCGGTACGACGCAAAATTTTAGAGGATGGAATTATTTAACGAACATTTACAATCAATCCGCTTCCGCTCAAAATCAGGCGACGCCGTTCGATATGTACCTATTAGCAAACTGGCTGTACATGGTTTCTCCGGATTATGCGGGTCTTGCTAATTTGCCCGACAGCATTAAGCAGCAGATCGGGTATCATCCTCTTACGGATCAGCAGAAAAAAGCGTTCGCCGCCCACGTCAGACAGGAAGGCGGTATTGATTGGAATTTCGACGGAGGTTTCGGAGGACCGGTACCTCTAATCGGTAAAACATTGGGCGATGCTACTTTCTATATTTCCAATACTTCTAGCGAGCAGCATTACGTAATGCCGGTTACCTTAAACAGTCAGAAATCCTACACCACTCTTGGAACAATCAAAGCAACGCCCACAAAAAGTTTAACGGTTACGTATAACGGTCTTTGGAGAAGAGAGATAGGGGTTAGCCCCGTTAGACCGCCGATGGGCGACGCCCCGGATGCCAGCAATGCCGGAGGGTTTATGCCGTTGAATAATGTTAAATACGTAGCGGCAAGAGAAAATGAAAGCAATTCCACCGGCGACCGCGCCTACTGGTACGATGCGGCTTTTTATCCCATTTTAAACCAGACGACGGTAATGAACGGCGTATCGATAAATTATATTTTAAACCCCAGTACATTCTGGGAACTTACGTTAAGCTATTTAACAATAGGGGATTATTCGCCTTCCGGTGATAACAGGGATACAACCGTACTTACTCAGTTCGGACCTTTCCCGGTCTCTGAGGTACCGTACGGCAAGCAGCAATATGCAAGCCCGATTATAGGAGGTTTCACTTACCCGAGCTATATGAATAACGGTTTGCTTGGTACGAGTCAAAGATTTCAGGGTAAGGAAGGCGATCTCTTCGACAATTCCGCGGTTCATCAATTATCGGCAAAAGGAGACATTGCTTCTCAAATAGGTGAACATAATTACGTGAAAGCCGGAATCGAATATAATTACATAGACATTAATCATAATTTCTACGAACAATGGAACAACAATACTTACAACACGTACGAATTTAATTATCATAGATGGCCGAGTCAGACCGGTGCTTTTGTTCAGGACCAGATCACTTATCAAGAAATGGTTGCCAATATCGGCGTAAGACTGGATTACTACTACGGCGGCGGCGGCCTATGGCCGAACAGCGATTCGGCGTTCAGCACGCAATTTCTGCCTCAGCCGCAGTCGGAGATACAGAACCTGTATTCATACCTTGCAACAGGTAAATCGTTTATCTGGGATCAATGGTATCAATACAACAATGAGCATCCGGGATTTTTACAGCCTGTTAAAAATTATTTGACGATAAGTCCGAGAATAGGTGTTTCATTCCCGGTTACTGCAAATTCGAAGTTTTACTTCAATTACGGTCATTTCAGGTCCAACCCTCCGTATTATACAATGTACCAGTTAAGATACCGTTACACGAAGAACGGACTTTATAATATGACAAATCCCAATCTTGAACCTCCGAGAACGATTCAATACGAACTGGGAATCGCGTATAATTTCTACCAAAATTATATCCTGCAGATTTCAGGCTATTCCAAAGACGTTACGGGCGAAGTAGGTAATATTGATTACATCAGCGCCGACGGAAGGATCGATTACACCGGGCAGGCAAATAACCAGTACGAAGATATAGAGGGATTGGAAATAGATCTTACCAAGAACGACAACAGCTGGCTGACCGGATGGATTAACTTCAATTATATGTTGAAGAAGACAGGCAATACCGGTTATAATACAATTAGGCAGGGACAGGTTACATATTCCGATGCGGATATTTACCACGGTTATACAAGATCTTTGCCTCAGCCGACAATCAACGCGAATATTAGTTTCAGGACCCCAGAAAATTGGGGACCCGAATTCCTGGACGGGCATCTGTTCGGCGACTGGAACATTTCGCTCTTCGCGAAATTCGAAACCGGAGATTATTTCAATCCCAACGATTGGAATCCTCTGAACCTGCAGTACGTAAGCACAGTACTTGAATGGCCGGATTATTTCAATGTGGATTTAAAAATCTCCAAAGCTTTCAACGTGGGCGGAGTTTCAACTTCATTCTTCCTGGATATAAACAACGTCTTTAATATTAAGAACAATATCATGGGCAACGGATATGCCTTCCAGGAAGGTATAGGAGGGAACGATTTTAATAATTACATGGCTTCGCTTCATTTGCCGATGTATAATTCTCCGGCTTACGATCAGCTCAGGGCGCAGAATCCCGGCGAATATATTGCCGGCAGCGACAAACCTGGCGATACTAAATCTGCTTCGAAGCCGTATATTAAAAACCCGGCCAATACGTTTTTTTATTACGGACAACCCAGGGACATCTGGTTCGGTATGAGAATAGATCTTTAATCGAGCCGCCGGCAGAAGTCGGACCGGCCGCCTGGAAAAAAGGTTTTTTCCGAGTGAATTTAAAAATTTAATCTATGGAGAACTAAATGAAATTTCAAAACTGCAATCGACTGTTAAGGTTGCTTCCTAAGATATTTTTCGCGGGAATTATGGTCTTACTTTTGATACCGAAAGAGATTGAAGCCCAGAACGTTGCCCACATTATGATGGGACAATTTTGGACGGGTGTTGTTGATAACGGCAGTAATACAAACTGGACTCCGCCGATCTTCTTCCCCAACGATTATAACATAATGTTTAACCGTTTGCAGTACAGGCAAGCAACTTCGGCAAGCGGAATAAATATAGCAACCACGTTCTTTTTCGATAAATATGCCCAGGCACCCGGTAATGATACCACCAAGAATCCCGTTTACGATACCTCCGCCGTTTACGATATGATAGGGCAGGATTATCCCGCTCCTTTCAACAACGGCGTAATAGTATCGCCGATGACAAGTCAGATAAGGTATTTATATTCTCCCATAACTTTCGACAATACCGGGGCCAACATAATAACCGACAGCTACAGCAAATATTATCAATATTATGCAATGAAGGACAATACTGCCGATCAGGTAGTTGATGTCACCAATAAATATATTTACGATATTACATTAAGGCGTCGCGCGCTTGCCTGGGGGCAGAATTATAACGATAATTACGTAATATACGATCTTGAATTTACCAACGTCGGAACTCAGACCTACGACAGTCTTTATATCCTTCTCGACCAGAACATGTACAATATGCTTTTCTCGAACGGTCAGAATCCGGCCCCGGCTGCAAGTAATCAATTTCAGAACACGTATACCTGGCTGCACTACCACGGCGGCAGAGCTTCGGATACCAGCATGACGTACTGCAACAGTCAGGTACCCGGTGATTTGAGGGTATACTACGAATACAGCGCGGATGATCCGGACAAAGGCGGGGATCAAATGGGTGCTCCTGCAGAACCGGCTCAAAACGGAAGACTAACCGGAACTCTTATGGATTTTATTACCGTACTTCATGCATCCAAACAGGCATACGATACGACTAAACCGCAGAACGATATTGATGATTTTCTGGAGCCTAAAGTAACTTATCCCGGAAACGATACTAAGATTTCGGCTACATTTCAGAGCGGCACCAGTCAGTTCGGCAGCGCAAACTTTTGGGCTATAGCCGGCGGATTCTCCGATAATAATCCGATGACCGGAGATACCTTCGCCGGAACTCATCACGGAATAAACACCGACGAATTGGGAGTGCCTAATTTTTTTGACTATGCAGGCGGTTCCAAATCGAGCAATCAAGCTTTAATGCATATGGCTTTCGGTCCTTATCATATGGCGCCGGGACAGAGAATTCATATTGTCTATGCTTCCGGTGCGGCCGGGATCGGAGAAAAGCTGGCAAAGAAAGTCGGCGCGGAATGGTTAAATCATACGATTACCGATCCGCCGAACGAACCGAATACAAACACCGGATGGTTGCCGTCTAACTTTAAATTCCCCGACGGCGCAAGTCAGTGGGATATGAGTAAAGATAAATGGGTGAGCATGGGAATCGACTCAGTGATGATGGCCGCGTACAGAGCCAAATGGAATTTCGATCATAATTATATGATCCCGCAGGATCCGCCCCCGCCGTCTAATATTGTTGCTACCGCGTCGGCAAATCATATAGAGATAGACTGGACGGATCCGCAGGCGGAGCAAATGAGCAATTTCTCGGGCTATAGGATTATGAGAAGAATCTCCCGTTACGACACCGTATTTTACTCGCCGGTATACGACAGCGGTCCGGATGATAAAGTGGCAAGTTCAAAAGACGTTCATGCATTTTTTGATACTACGATCAGATCCGGAGCCAATTATTCATATTATGTGCAGGCAAAAGCATTAATCGCGCCCGATGATCCGAATGCCGATCCTACTACAAGAGGAAAAATAATTTACAGCAGCCGTTTGTTCGTGCAGGACAACTCTTCCGGCACGCCTATTTTATATCCGCCTGTTTTGCCTCAAGACGATTTGTCAAAGATAAGGGTTGTGCCTAACCCGTATAATATAAACGATCCGCTTGTAAACGGATCAACTTACGGAGCAGGCACGCAAGGAAGGCTGATATATTTCCTAAATCTTCCTGCAGTCTGCACTATAAAGATATTTACCGAAAACGGTGACTTGGTTAAAACGATTGATCATACGAGCCCGGGAGGTCCCAGCGGATCGGAACAATGGACTTTGGATACATCTAGCGGACAATTAGTGAGCAGCGGTATATACATTGCGGTGTTCCAGACGCCGAACGGCGGCGCATCGTATCAAAAATTTGTAATTGTACGCTAATACATATAGAGGAGATTGATTAATGAAATATTATAAATTCTTAATAATAATTTTAGCAGGACTTGCCTCTTCTTCTCAGATCTTCGGCCAGGTCTCCCTTAATAAAGTAGGGCAAAGCACGATGGATTTTCTGCTGGTGAGCGTTTCACCGAAAGCAAGTGCTTTGGGCGATGCTTATACTGCAATAGGGACAGGTGCGGAGGCGGCTTTTTATAATCCCGCCGCTCTGGTAGAAACCGATAATAAATTCGACGTTACCGTCAATTATACACAGTGGATCGCCGATATTAATTATCTGGGCGGAGCCATTGCCTATAACATGGGGAATTACGGCTCGGTAGGCGTCAGCTTTTTAACCGTTGATTACGGTACCATAAACGCAACAAGGCTCGATCCTACCCTTATAACCGGCGGCGGCGTCCACGGCTATATTGACGACGGCCCCATGAAAAACGTCGGGGCTTATTCAGTGGGACTAACCTACGCCAAAGCCATTAGTACCAAGTTTATGATCGGGGGTACGGTAAAGATGGTCGGTCAAAATCTGGGTGAAAATAACTTTAACGGAAGCATTGTAAAAAATAATGCGACAAAACTGGCTTTCGACGCCGGGATCAAATACTACACGGGATATAAAAATTTCAGGTTCGGCATGGCGATCAGAAATTTTGCATCCAATATAAGAAGGGAACAGGATGATGAACAGCTCCCCCTTACTTTCTCAATGGGAGGAGCGATAGATTTAATGCAGTTTATCAACCCGGACGTATCACCTGACGTTCAAAACGTAACTTTCTCCATAGATTTCCTGCATTCGAACAGTTATTCGGAAAGGGTGAATATGGGTTTGGAGTACAAGTTTATGAATATGATTTCCTTAAGAGGCGGATATCAAACCAACAGGGATATAATGTCATGGTCCGCCGGCATCGGATTAAATACTACACTTGCCGGTAACAGCGTAGGAGTCAATTATTCATATTCAAAAATGGATAGTTTCTTCAGCGATGTAAACCGGTTTTCGGTAGAATTCGCTTTCTAAAATACGAAAATATAAGCCGGCTTATGCGCGGAATAGTAATTCCTGCGTAAGCCGGCATTTATGTATATAATTCATTAATTTTTCTTTTTGCTTTTACAGACCTTACTATCCCCGAAATAATTAAAGGAGAGATATGAAAAAATTTATCATTTTTTTAATCCTCTTTTCTACGACTTGTATTTCTTTCCCGCAAAAACAGGCAGATATTTTTATCCCTGCCGAAGAATCATGGGCCGAAAGAGCCGCGGATTCTTTTATAGCGCGGCATCCGGGCGCGGTTACCTTCGATTCCGCGAGTCCTAAGCAAAACTGGAATTACGAACAGGGATTAATCCTCGAAGCGCTGCATCAACTTTGGCTTGAGACCGGGAACAAGAAGTATTTTAATTTCATTAAAGCCAATATTGATAAATATGTGGAGGCCGGCGGTTCAATAAGGACTTATGAATACAATGCCTTTACTTTGGACGATATTAATCCGGGGCGTCAACTGCTGACTTTGTATAAAGCTACTAAAGATGAAAAATACAAAAAAGCCGCCGGACTATTGAGGAAACAGCTTGCCAATCAGCCCAGGACTCCTTCCGGGGGCTTCTGGCACAAGAAAATTTATCCTAACCAAATGTGGCTGGACGGTCTTTATATGGCAGAGCCGTTTTATGCTCAATATGCAAAAATGTTTGATCAGCCAAAGGATTATAACGATATAATAAATCAGTTTGTTCTTATTTATGATCATACGAGAGATCCGAAAACAGGTCTCCTTTACCACGGCTGGGACGAAAGCAAAAAGCAGAAATGGGCAAATCCGGCAACGGGTTGTTCACCTAATTTTTGGTCGAGAGCAATGGGATGGTATGAAATGGCTTTGGTCGATGTATTGGATTTTATTCCGAAAAATCATCCGGGAAGAGAAAAATTGATCTCAATACTTCGGAAAGTTTCGGCGGCCGTATTAAAA
Source organism: Ignavibacteriaceae bacterium (assembly GCA_046706945.1). Classification (GTDB taxonomy): domain Bacteria; phylum Bacteroidota; class Ignavibacteria; order Ignavibacteriales; family Ignavibacteriaceae; genus FEN-1297. Next base: position 28,805 of record JBJKOY010000390.1, read on the forward strand.
TACCGGGATCCCGGAACAAAGCTATGGTACCAGGTAACTGACCAAGGGAATAAAAAGGGTAATTATTTTGAGGCTTCCGCTTCCTGTATGTTTACATACGCATTTGCCAAAGGAGCTAATAAAGGATATCTTGATAAAAAATATTTTAAAGATGCGCGAGAATCTTTCGACGGAATTGTTAAGTACCTCGTAAAAGTGCAAAAAAACGGTTTGGTAGATTTATATCATACATGCAAGAGCGCCGGCCTGGGGGGACATCCGTATAGGGACGGTTCGTTTGAATATTATATAAGCGAGCCCCAGCGCACTAACGATATGAAAGGGGTCGGTCCTTTTATATTAGCCTCGTTGCAGCTGGAAAAATCAAAATAATATTCCGACTTTCCGTGGAAGGCAATAATAAATTATAAATGAAATTCCGGTCCCTTTTATCAAATGTAAGGAGATGAAGTGATTAACTTCCGAAAAATTCTGATATTATTTCTTTTTTGTTTCGGCGCAGCATTCGGCCAGAACTTTTCCGTTATAAACGGTATCCGGAGAGATACTTCGTATAACTTAAACACCGCCGCAAAAAAGATGTATAAGATGTTCCCGCAGGCAAAGCTTGTAACCCGCCGGAAATTGCCGAACGTAAAAGAAGCAAGCAATATCGTATACGAGAACATCAAAGGTAGAAAGCTTCATCTTAATGTATTTTATCCCGCAAAATTCGAGGGGAATAAATATCCCGGCATATTGATGATATACGGCGGCGGCTGGTCGTCGGGTGATACGTCAATGGTTATCCCGATGGCCCGGAGACTTGCGGCAAAAGGCTTTGTAACCGTCACACCGGAGTACCGCTTGTCTCCGGAAGCCTTATATCCGGCGGCGGTAAAGGACCTGAAAACGGCGGTGAGATGGATGAAGGCTAACGCGGAGAAATACCGTATTGATACCGGGAAGATTGCCTCTTACGGATGTTCCGCGGGAGGCGAACTCGCTTCGTTCCTGGGCACTACGGATAACTCGGTAAAATTCAACAACGGGATGTATAAGGGATTCTCAAGCGACGTTCAGGCCGTAGTGAACGTGGACGGGCTTTTGGATTTTACAAATATCAATTCTACTAAGTACGACGAAAATCCGGACAAACCTTCCGCCGCGCACAGGTGGTTCGGTAAATCCTATAAAGCGGCTCCCGGGCTCTGGAAAGAAGCCTCGCCGGTCACTTATGCGGGTTTGAAAACACCTCCGGTAATTTTCATTAACAGCGGCCAGCAGCATTATCATGCGGGCAGGGACGATCTTATTAAAATTTTGAAAAAATATAATATCTATTATGAAGTCCGTACTTTCCCCGGAACCCATCATACCTTTTGGCTTTTTCATCCGTGGTTTGATAAGACTTTTGATTATACGGTTAATTTTTTAAATAAGGTATTTAAAATTCATAAGGGATCCTGAAATGAAAAGAAAAAGTTTTAATAAAAATATTACGGTAATATTTATAACCGCCTGCTTCTTTTTGTTACTGACCGGTATTTCATATCCGCAGGATAATATCCAAGCCGAAGTTGATTCTTATCTGAAAAACCTTCCCTTCGAAATGCCTGCGATCAAACTGCCGCATTTTCCCGACAAAACATTTTATGTAGTAAACTACGGGGCGGTAGGCGACGGGCAAACAATGAATACGATAGCAATAAATAAAGCTATTGCCGCATGTTCGGAAGAAGGGGGAGGGAAAGTAATAATTCCTCCCGGTTTGTGGCTTACAGGACCTATAGAATTAAAGAGCAACGTTAATTTGCACCTTGAAAGAGGCGCGGTTGTTGTCTTCAGCAAGAACCACGGGGACTATCCCGTAATTTCGTCCCCTCACCGGGGTTTTATGGTTGCGCCCCCGGTCTACGGGTTTGATCTGGAGAACGTCGCGCTTACAGGGAAAGGACTCCTGGACGGCAACGGCACTACATGGCGTCCGTTAAAAAAATCGAAAGTCAACGCTTCCCTTTGGCATAGATTCACAAGCTCGGGAGGAGTAACAAACAGCGACAGGACAATGTGGTATCCGTCGGAGATTGCCAGAGACGGTATTGAGGAACTAATGAAATTGAGGAAAGAAAAAAAGAAATTAACCAAAGAGGATTTTGTTAAGTTCAGGGATGCCCTGCGTCCTAAAATGGTAGCTATTGAAAACAGCAGGAATATATTAATCGACGGGATTACGATTGAAAATTCTCCCTCATTCGCCTTAAATCCGAATTTCGACGAGAATCTCGTGGTAAGGGACGTGAAAATAAACAACGAATACTGGGCGCAGAACGGCGACGGAATTGATATCGGTTCCAGCAGGAATGTTCTGGTCTACAAATGGACGGTTACCGCGGGCGACGACGGTATCTGTATGAAAGCAAGCGACAACAAAAACTGGAGCGGTGCTTCACTTCAGAATGTAGTGATAGAAGACAACGTAGTTTACCATGCTCACGGCGGATTCGTAACCGGGAGCAATACAAACGGAGGAATGCACAATATCTATGTTAATAATAACGATTTCATCGGGACCGACGTCGGCCTAAGGTTTAAAAGCGCCAGGGGCAGAGGCGGTCTGGTCGATAATGTTTATATAAAAAACATTTATATGAAGGATATAGTCGACCAGGCTATATTTTTTAATACGTACTACGAAAATTTCGGAAAAACGGACAAGCCCGTCGCCGTTACGCCGAGGACACCTATATTTAAAAATATTTTTATAGACAGTATCTTCTGTATCGGCGCGAAAGAAGCGGCATCGGTTGTGGGACTTCCCGAGATGCCCATCCAAAATGTTAAAATCAGCAATTCCTATATTCAGGCGGGAAAAGGATTCTCTTTGGAATTTGCAAAAGGTTTTATGCTGACGAACGTAACGATTGCCCCCGGGGAAGGCAACGTTTACACTTTAAATAATTCCGAAGGTTTTCAAATCTCCGGCGGAAAATGCCCCGAAGGAACGGATGTGTTCATGAAGGTTGAAGGCAAAGATTCCCGGGATATTCAAATTTCAAACATCGATCTTTCAGCTGCTAAAACCCCTGTTGAATACGGGAGCGACGCGAATAAAAATGCGGTAACAAGAAAATAACCGGGACATAAAAAGGGATGGGATTACCCGATGATGGCGATGACCGCAGTGCGGCTAGGCGAACCGGAAACAGCGGTTGAAATCTTATTAAAAGACGCTCCTCATAATCATTACCTCAAAAACGGCGATTGTCCCCAGACAAAAGACCTGCCTGTATACCTTCCCGCCAACGGAGCATTGCTCTCCGCCGTTGCATTAATGACCGCGGGCTCAGACGAATCGGGCGGCCGGAAATTACCCGGGTTCCCCAAGAACGGTAAGTGGAAAATTAAATTCGAGAATATTAGTAAATTGCCGTAAACATTTATTCAATTTAAAAGGCACGAAAATGCAAAACCATAAAAAAACGGTCTATATTGTTTTTACCGCTGCCGGGATCTTTCTTTCTTATTTATCCCTCGGATGGATTGTTCCTTCGGGCAATTATCATGCGAAAAAAGTTTCGATTAAAAGCGCCGCCGATACGCTCAGGATCTTCAACGGAAAGGATTTATCCAATCTCATATTTATTTCGCCGCAGAAAAATATAAGTCCGCAAGAATTATATAAAATAAAAAACCGGACTGTTTATTTTAACGGCGGTTATAAGGGCTATTTCAGGACCAAACAGACTTATTCATCTTATAAGCTGCATGCGGAATGGATGTGGCCCGACAAATCCGAGAAGGGGAACAGCGGGATTCTTGTGGATATTCAGCCCCCGGACACAGTCTGGCCCGAATGCATTCAAATAAACTTCAAGGAAGATCATGCGGGCGATCTAATAGCGATGAACGGAGCGCAGTTCAAGGAATCAATAGGAAAGCCCTATACAACGGAGCTAATATGGAACAAATCCAGCGAAAAGCTCAAAGGCATGTGGAACTCATGCGATATAATAAGCCGCGGCGATTCGCTGATGGTTTATATAAACCACGTACTGCAGAACAAGGCAACGAAAATTAAAGCGAATAAAGGGACGATAGGATGGCAGCTCGAGACCAAGCCGTTAGCGCTGAGGAATGTTTACTTAATTGAGAAATAATGTTGAGTCTGGATGCTAGCTACTAGATGCTAGCTACTAGAATGTCAATATTGCTTGGATCGTAATGAGGAAGGAGATAGGCTGAAGGAATAAAAGCATGAATGCATGAGTGCATGGATGCATGAATCTTCAATCGTCAATCAAAAATCATCAATCAACAATCAAAAATCGTCAATCTAAAATTAAATTTAGGAAAGATGAATATGAAAAATCTTAAGAATAAATTGTCCGGGTTTATAATCTTTACAATCGGGTTTGTTTTGGCCTCTGTCTGTTTCGTAAAGGCACAGGATACAACCGATGTACTAAGCAAAGCTCCGGCAGAGATTCAGCCTATTAGAGCGCCTTTTAATATGCCCCAGTTGAAGCGTCCCGTATTCCCGGACAGGGTCTTCAACATAAAAGATTACGGCGCGGTTGAAGGGGGTATCGTTAAAAATACGGATGCTATAAAAAAAACAATTGCCGCCGCAGAAAAAGCCGGAGGAGGCAAGGTGGTGATCCCGGCAGGCAAATGGCTTACCGGACCGATACATCTTGACAACAACATCGACCTTTACGTATCAAAAGGCGCCGAGGTTTTGTTCAGTCAGGATTTCAAGGATTATCTCCCGGTAGTTTTTTCGAGACATGAAGGAATAGAATGCTATAAATTTTCGGCATTTATTTATGCTGACGGCAAAAAAAATATAGCCGTTACGGGTGAAGGAATACTTAACGGTCAGGGCAAACCCTGGTGGGGGAAAAAGGAAGAACAAAAAACCGGGGGCGACCTGCTGCGAAAAATGGCCAAGGAAAATGTCCCTGTTAAAGAAAGGATTTTTGATGGTTCGCATAACGATTGGCTGAGGCCCGCGTTTTTCCAGCCGATGAACTGCAAGAACGTACTTGTGGAAGGAGTTACTTTTAAGTACGGCGCATTCTGGACGATTACTCCGACCTTGTGCGAGAACGTGATAGTAAGGAAAGTTAAAATAATAACCTACGGCGAATACGGGCACACGCCCAACGGCGACGGCGTAGATCCTTCTTCATGTAAGAACGTTTTGATCGAATACTGCGATATGAGCACCGGTGACGATTGCATTGCTATTAAGTCGGGAAGGGATGCGGACGGATTAAGAGTAGACAGGCCGACCGAAAATCTCGTCGCAAGATATAATTTTTTCAGGATGGGACACGGGGGGATTGTAATAGGCAGCGAAACCTCAGGCGGCATTAAAAATATTTACGGGCATGACTGCTACTGCAACGGGACCGACAGAGCCTTAAGGATAAAATCCGAACGGGGGAGGGGCAACGTCGTGGAAAATCTCTGGTTTAAGAACATCAAGGCAAGCACCATAGCAAGAGAAGCTATAAGAATCAATATGCTTTATACGCTGCCGAGGCTGCCGGTGCAGCCGGTTTCAAAGACTACTCCCAGGTTCAGGAATTTCCATTTTGAAAACATAAGCTGCGAATACGCGAAGAAATACGGGATCGAGGTTGTAGGTCTTCCGGAAATGCATGCCGAAGATATTTATTTTAAAAACATCAAAATAAACTCGGCCGAAGGCATACATATCAGCGACGCAAGCAACATAAGTTTTAATGATGTCTCTGTTACGCCTGAAAAATGGCCTCTTGTGAATATTTTGGATGCCGACAACATAAAATTTAAGGATCTAAAAATTCCGGAAGGCGCCGATCCTGCATTTAAGGTAGACGGTTCAAAAACCGCCGGCATAAAAATAATAGATTCGAAAATCTCTAATGCAAAAGTAAAAACAGAGCTGGGAAAAGACGTAAAACCGGGCGCTGTTACCGTCTCCGGGAATTAAGTTAAAAATTTATGAAGCCGCAATTCGAATTATAATATTCCGGATCCGGTGAGTATTGCCGGGGTAATTTGTGTATTTAAGTACATGAATTGCCCCATTTTTTTTGATCAAAAATTAAAAATTTATTTGGTATAAATTCTTTTTTTATTATTTTGGACTTGAAGAAATAAATTTGAGTCGCAGGGGAGCTAAAACGGCTCAAAATGTCAAGAAAATTTTTAGAGTAACAGTCATGTATACAATAGGCTACGACGTAGGTAGCTCTTCTATAAAAGCCGCTTTATTTGATTGCGTTAACGGTAACGCAAAATATAAAGCGACTTTCCCGAAAACCGAAATGGCTATAATCGCCGCAAAACCCGATTGGGCCGAACAGCATCCGGGTACTTGGTGGGATGCGGCGGTATCCGCGACAAAAGAAATATTGGCGGAAAGCAAGGTGGACCCCGCCGATATTAAAGCTATCGGGATTTCGTATCAAATGCACGGACTGGTAGTCGTCGATAAGGACCAGGAAGTACTAAGACCCTCCATAATTTGGTGCGACAGCCGTGCCGTTGAGATCGGGGACAAGGCTTTTAACGAGGTGGGACAAGAAGTCTGCCTTCAGAAACTTTTGAATTCACCGGGAAATTTTACCGCGGCCAAGTTAAAATGGGTCAAAGATAATGAACCGGAAATTTACGGAAAAATTTATAAATTTATGCTCCCGGGCGATTATATCGCAATGAAATTAACCGGTGAAATAACCACGACTACGGGCGGTATTTCAGAAGGCATATTATGGGATTTTTCCGAAGACTCTGTCGCGGACTTTATGCTAAAATATTTCGGGTTCGATAAATCGCTTGTACCGGCAGTAGTCCCGGTTTTCGGAAACCAGGGCGAACTGACGTCGAAAGCGGCGGCGGAACTCGGATTGAAGCCGGGAATAAAAGTTACGTACAGAACCGGCGATCAGCCCAACAATGCCTTCTCTTTGAACGTGCTTAACCCCGGAGATATTGCAAGCACCGCGGGAACTTCGGGAGTAGTATACGGGATCAGCGGCTCGGTTAAATACGATCCGCAGACCAGGGTCAATACTTTTGTTCATGTAAACCATACAAAGGAACACGGAAGGTACGGTATTCTTCTCTGCGTAAACGGGACCGGGATTTCTTACAGCTGGATCAAGAAAATGATCGGCGATACTTCTCTTTCGTACGAAGCAATGAACAAGCTGGCTTCCGGGATCGAAATAGGTTCGAACGGTTTGAACTTTATCGGATTCGGAAACGGCGCCGAAAGGCTGCTTGGGAATAAAAACCCGGGCGCTTTTTTATCGAATATTAATTTCAACGTTCATACGAAAGCGCACTTAATAAGAGCAATAATAGAAGGCGTGGCTTTTTCTTTTAAATACGGAGTCGATATACTGAAAACTCTGGACATCAATCCGAAAGTAATTAATGCAGGAAACGCCAATATGTTTTTAAGCCCGATATTCAGGGACACGCTTTCGTCGCTGACGGGCGTAAGCATAAATCTTTACGATACCGACGGCGCAGTTGGCGCGGCTAGGGGCGCTGCCGTCGGCGCAGGTATTTACAAAAGTTTCGAAGAAGCTTTTTCGGGTCTGAAAAAAATAAATGTCGTAGAACCCGATAAAAATAATTTAAACAAGTATCAATCGGCCTACGAAAATTGGCTGGCTGAATTAAACTTACATTTAAAAAATGAGTGATGCCATGAAACTAAACTTAATAACAGGTCAGAAAGAATATTTCCCGAATATTAAAAGAATAGAATTCGAAGGCAAAGAATCCAAAAATCCGTTGGCATTTAAGTTTTACGAACCCGGGAAAAAGATTGCCGGAAAAACAATGGAGGAACACTTCAGGTTTGCGGTTGCATACTGGCATTCGTTCGGGGAAAGCGGCGCCGATCCTTTCGGTCCCAGCACGCATGAACGCGCATGGCTGGACAGCAAGGAGCCGATCCGCCGCGCAAAGGATAAAATGGATGCGGCTTTTGAATTTATTACAAAGCTCGGCGTGCCGTTTTACTGCTTCCACGATTTTGATGTCGTAGAAGAAGGCGAGACTGTCGCGGAATCCGAGAAAAGACAAAAAGAAATGATAGACTATGCTTCGGAAAAGCAGAAGGCTTCCGGCGTAAAACTGCTTTGGGGCACGGCAAACGTGTTTTCGAATATCCGTTATATGAACGGGGCCGCAACCAATCCGGATTTTTCCGTAGTGGCATATGCCGGCTCGCAGGTCAAGAATGCCCTTGACGCCACGATCGCTCTCGGCGGTTCCAATTATGTATTCTGGGGCGGCAGGGAAGGGTATATGTCCCTTTTAAATACCAATATGAAACGTGAGCAGGAGCATATGGCTACGTTCCTGCATATGGCGAAAGATTATGCGCGGAAGCAGGGCTTCAAAGGTACGTTCCTTATCGAGCCGAAGCCGATGGAGCCGATGAAGCATCAATATGATTTCGATGCCTCCACGGTGATAGGTTTCCTGCGCGAATACGACCTGACAAAGGATTTTAAACTGAATATCGAAGTGAACCACGCGACGCTTGCCTCGCATACCTTTCAGCATGAACTGCAGGTAGCCGCGAATGCCGGTCTGCTGGGTAGCATAGACGCCAACAGGGGCGACTACCAGAACGGCTGGGATACCGATCAGTTCCCGATAAATATTTATGAAATCACGGAGGCTCTGCTTGTCATCCTGGAAGCCGGCGGCTTCACTTCCGGAGGTGTTAATTTCGACGCAAAAGTAAGAAGGAATTCAACTGATCCGGAAGATCTTTTTATAGCGCATATTGCCGGCATGGATGCATTTGCCAGAAGCTTAATGGTTGCGGACAAGGTACTGAACTCATCCGATTATACGAAGATGAGAAAGGAAAGATATTCTTCATATGATTCCGGTGCGGGCAAGGATTTTGAGAATAAAAAACTTACCCTGGAAGATTTGCGCAACTACGCCGCGAAGAACGGCGAGCCGAAAAAGACAAGCGGCAAACAGGAACTTTACGAAGCAATAATCAACCAGATGATTTAACCGGTATTTTTTCGGAACCGGTTAGCGGTTGATAAAAATTATTTTCTTTGCAGCCGGGGGCAATACCCCCGGATTTGTTTTAAATATTTTCTTCTTGTAATTACGAACTGAAATAAATAGCACGCAGATCCCGCGTGATGGGGACAAGTGACAACCCCGAGTAATATCTAACCGTTAAATTTTAAAGGGTATTCGGCGTAGAAAGTAGTGCCTTTTATTTTATCCGACACGAAATAAACTTTCCCTTTTAGATACCTTTCCGTAAGAAGCTTCATACCGTAGGTTCCCAATCCTCTGTCTTCGCCCTTTGTTGAAAAAGACCTGTTGAAGATTTGCATTTGAATATCTTTCGGTATAAAGCTCTTATTATGGACCGAAAAGACGGCGAATTCTTCTGTAGCCTTAAAATCTATTTTAACTTCATCTCCCTCGCAGGAAGATTCAAGTGCATTTTTAAGCATATTACCCAGTACGCGCGAAATCAGGGCGGCATCGCTTATAAAATTTAGATCGGGAATATCTTCGCAAACGGTTATGGTCATTCCCTGGGCGATCACATGATTCTTATAAAGATTAACCGTTTCGGATATTAGTTTTTTGGGAATGCAAATCTGAAGTTTAACTTCAAGCTCCCTGTTTTCTGCCAGTGTTAGATCTCTCTGGGCTTTTATTTCTTCAACGAGCCTGTCGGCCAATTCCGTGCCCAGTATTTTTAAGTCGTCTATCTCTTCTTTCGAGGCTTCCTGGATAATATTTAAGAAGCTTTTGATGCCTCCGGCGGTATTAAGAACGTCGTGGAAAAAAATCCTTTCAAGCGCCATTCTTCTTTTTTCGTGACTGATATCCATAAAAGTAAAAATGGAGTATTGTTCGCCTTTTAATTCCAGCGGTCTGGTCCACACCCGGAGGTCAAGCGCTTCCTCATCGTCTTTTCTAATTATCCTGCATTCCTGGACGTCCTCTTCGCCTTTTAAGCTGGAGAGGATTGCGTTGACGGCTCCGCAAGTTCTGCAGAACTCGGATGTGCCGCAGCCGCCTTGTTCCATGAACGCATTTTTACAGTTCAATACTTCGCCCGGTCTAAGTCCGTATAAGCTTGTATAGCCGTTGCTGTCGAACAATTCGCGCATAGCCTTATTTGCGAAAACGATCTGCCGGTTCTTATTAAGAACTATAAGGTAGTTGGGAGTTGAATCCAGCAGGTAGGCAAAAAGATCCTTATCCGAAAAATTCGCCATCTGGTTCTTTAATTCTTCGTCGCTGTTTTTCTCAGGTGATGCGAAATATGTATTTAATGTTGAAAGGGGCATAAGTCCGCATTTAATCTTATTGTTTTGGGGAATTAGTCATTAGAATGTAAATTTTACGATAAATATATATCAAATGTAAAAGAAAAAAAAGTATT
>JBJKOY010000391.1:0-2863 GCA_046706945.1 Ignavibacteriaceae bacterium
CGTTTTTTGATGCGCATACGGCGGAACCGATTACGGTAGGTTCACCTCTTTCTTGGCATATAAACGGCCGCCTGGGCGCCGATTCGGTAAAAGCATTCACCATGATAAATGATCCTAACCTTGCAAAAACTCAATTGCTTATGACGAATCTGATGCGCTGGTATGTAAGTCCAGGCGGCGGAAACAAAACTAAAAATACACCAACCAGCTTATGGGATCCTAAAAAAGACGATATGGACCGCAAGCCGCTGGCATTCTGGACCGATACTTTGAACTGTTCCTATTCCACTTCCAGTACGGCTTATACAGGTGCAATCGGCGGTTTCCCTGCCGGTGATCTAAACTGGTTCCCTGCTAAATATGCGGAATGGTTGAACCCGACAGCCGTTAAGAAATATAACAACACGGTTGTTACAAGCTACCAGCTAAATCAAAATTATCCGAATCCGTTCAATCCTACCACCGTTATCAGCTACGCACTGCCGAAAGCTTCACAGGTCTCTCTAACTATCTATAATACTCTCGGACAGGAAATTGCGCGGCTGGTAAATAACGAAAGCCAGGCTTCGGGCAGGTACGAATATCAATGGGATGCCAAAGATTCTTTCGGCAAATCGTTGTCCACCGGAATTTATTTCTACCAATTGAAAACCGGCAGTATGACGATCACCAAAAAAATGATGCTCTTGAAGTAGTTATTAAAATATCCGGATTTAATTCTGCACTTCATGAGAACGGTAATGCTTATCGGAAAATTCTTTCATGCGCAGGCTGAGGGAAATGAACCCCGGCCTGCCTGAAAGAAGAAAAGAGGGATACCGGATTAAACCGGTATTCGATTTATGCGGAGAAAAATCTCAATAATTATGTCTTCTTTTCAGGGTTGGGGTTTTTCTCCTTTTATTTTGTTCTAAAAGAATTATTTAATAGTTTGTTCGGTGATTCGTTAATGTTAGGGAGGTGGAATTTTGAAAGCTTCTTTGATGCGCCTTTACCGGTTATTTTTTGTCCGTGCAATTCTTTTCCTTGTAATTATTTCATCATCCGCTCCGGCCTTAAAAGCTCAATCAAATTCAGAGCTGAAAGATCGGGTGATTTCCTCCATGATGAAAGCCACCAGTTATTTTGCCGACAGCGTCAGCGAGAACGGAGGCTACCTTTCTCATTATCTGCCCGACTTTTCGCGTATGTGGGGTGAAATGGAAGCCTACCCGTCGACGATCTGGGTGCAGGATCCCGGAACGGTAAGTATGGGTAATACTTTCCTGGATGCTTATTTTGCAACGCACGATGAATATTATTACGAACAGGCAAAAAAAGCCGCCGATGCATTGGTCTGGGGACAACTGCCGTGCGGAGGCTGGAATTATATAATAAATTTTGCCGGGGAAAACTCCACTTTGAACTGGTATAATACCATAGGCAAAAACGGCTGGCGGCTTGAAGAGTTCCAGCACTATTACGGCAACGCAACATTCGACGACGAAACCACCAGCGGGGCCGCCTTCTTCCTTCTAAGATTCTATTTAACAAAAACGGATCCCGCTTATAAAGTTCCTCTTGACAAGGTAATTAATTTGGTTTTAAAAAGTCAGTACCCCCAGGGCGGCTGGCCCCAGCGCTATCCTTTAAGACATGATTTCAATAAAGACGGCGATCAGGATTATACTTCTTTCTATACGTTCAACGATAATGTTATCTGGCAGAATATAAAATTCCTCGTCGCCTGCTACGCAACTTTAAATTTTCACGACAAGTATTATAAAGGCGGAGACAGCAGGCTTTTGGACGCCATAAGAAGAGGTATGAATTTTATATTTCTTGCGCAAACGCCGAAGCCTTTTTCCGGATGGGGACAGCAGTACAGAATGGATCTGACGCTCGCAGGCGCACGAACTTACGAACCCGCGTCTCTAGACCCTCAATATACCGCTGGGAACATAGAGATTCTTCTTAAATGTTATGAGATGACCGGGGACAAGAGATATCTTGAGCGGATACCGGATGCGATCGGCTGGCTTAAAGATGCAGTACTGAGAAAGACCGGTGAAAAAGGAATCTACGTTTATGCCAAGTTTGTCGACGGAAAAACCGGTGAGCCGCTTTATACTCACAGGGTAGGTTCGGATGTTGATTTCGGCCATTACTATGTAGACGGCGACAGTACGAATACCGTCGCTCACTACCGTAATTTCAGGGAAATAAATCTTCGGGAAGTTGAAGACGATTATCAAAGTGTATTGAACGAAAGTACTGCCGCAGCAACCGCGGGTTCTCCGCTTATTCCCTATAAGGATGCTGGCAAATCTCTCGTCAAAAAGTACAATGAAATATTGAAGTATTTGGAACTGCCCGAGTACATGTTAAGAAATACCCATGCCGGCAAAGAAAGCGTGGACAAAGTTCTCTCATCGCTTGACTGCGAAGGAAGATGGCTGGTAACCGGGCAGCAAACTTCGCATCCCTATATAGGCGAACCGATAAAAGAAGATCCGGCGTCGAGAAAATATATGATCACCTATGTCGGGGATAAATACGATACTTCGCCGTACCGCGATACGAGCAGTCAAAAGTACATTTCTACGGCCGTATATTCTTTAAATATGAAAATATTGATTAATTATCTCGAAAAACTAAATAATAAAAACTAAGGAAGCGGTTTTTGTAAACGGACCATGAACAAGAAAATTGAAATGAGAAAAACTGAATTATATCTAAAGATATCATTAACGAAATTTTACATTAATAAAGATTTGTTTTATAAAATTGCCTTAGGTTTCGGTTTAATTGCGATGACAATTCTTTGTACCACTAACCCGGCATTTGCGGGAACAAATGCTCCGGTTGCCCGGACGACTTACGG
>JBJKOY010000392.1:0-1855 GCA_046706945.1 Ignavibacteriaceae bacterium
ACGGTATCTTTAGCCGTAAGAAATATTACAGGTATACCGCCGTTCTCTTTTCTTATCCGCCTGCAGACTTCTATACCGCTGATACCGGGGATCATCCAATCAAGTAAAATTATGTCGTAATCATTAGTAAGGCTCATCTCAAGGCCTTTATAACCGTTGTCGGCAACATCTACAGCAAATGCTTCTTCTTCCAAACCGTCCTTTAAAAAATTTGCGATCCCCGGCTCATCTTCGATAACAAGAACACGCATATTTTTTCCGCCTTTTAATTTTATTTCTCATCCGCGTCGGTAGCCGTTCGATGCATTATTTCAGAATCCAAACCCGCACCCAGATTAAATTGTACTCCCGCCGCGTGCTTAAACACAAGCTCGCCCCCGTAATAGCCGGTACGCGCTATTGAAAGGACGCCCAGAAAAAACAGAAAAACAGTAATCCACCGTAATGCCCCCTGATATCTTTTGAAAGCCATCAGCGCTATTCTTATGACGGCAACTCCGGTCATTAACCAAAGACTTAATTCTGCAGCTTCTTCGTGAGTTTCAAGAGCCCGTTTCAAGGTCCCCGCTTCTGTTATACCGCCGCCGGCAAGGTTTCCCGAAAAATAAGCGGCAATTACGCCGAGAGTACCTAAAATTAATAAATAAAAACCAACTTTGCCGAAAAATTCGTTTTTCCGGATCGCTCCGATAAAATCGGCAAGAAATCCCACAATAATCAACGCAATGGGAAAATGCACTATCATCGGGTGAATATGTGTTGTATCAAACATTGTTTTGTTCCTTGAAATATTTTTGCTACAAAGTTACCTTCCGACTCTTAAATAGCCCTAAGTATTTCCTTAAAATTCTCTTAAAATCCGAATCTTAATTCAGGACACAAAATAGTTTTATAAATTTTATTTACTTTGAATAATTAATATTCCAGCAGAATGTAGATCTATTTAATAAATGCTGATCGGCTTATTATGAGCGAAATGCTAAAAAAATTTCCGAATATTCTTATATTTTTAATTGCGGTAACTGCAGTCTATTCTTTAACCGGCTGCGGCAATAATTTACCGGAAGATAAAAGCATAGGTAACAAATCATATTCACTTGTAAACCAGGACAGTAATAAGGTGATCTTCCCAAATGATTTTAAAGGAAAGATTGTGGTGATGAGCTTTATATATACAAACTGTCCCGATATATGCCCTCTTACCACACACAACATGCAGAACATCCAGGCTAAGGTTAAAGAGGACGGGATAAAAAACGTTCAATTTTTGGAATTATCCTTCGATCCCGACCGCGATATTCCGTCTGTACTGAAAGATTACGGAGATATCAGGAGCGTTGACTACAGTAATTTCGAATTCCTAACCGGGAAAAAATCCGTTATCGATACGCTGCTGCGCCGTATGAATGTTTATGCTATACCGGGCGATACAACAGTTACCGGTTCGGGAGATAAAGTTTACTTTTTCACGCATACCGACAGAATTACATTACTCGACCGTAAAGGAAGGATCCGGAGCGAATACAAAGGAAGCACCGTCAACCCGGATGTAGTAATAGCGGACATAAAAAAACTGGGAGATTAAATTGATTGCAATAATTTTTTCGTTTCTTTTATTTATCGGACCTGCCCAGAATAAATTATCCGTCGACCATGTATGGATGAGACCTGCGGACAAAGGCATGAACAGCGCAATGTATTTTAAAATAATAAATAATTCCGGAAGACCGGATACGCTGTACAAGGTAACCTCCGGCACGGCCGAACTTGTCCAGATCCACGAAACTTTTATGAAAAACGGATTAATGGGAATGAGGGAAATAAAATACGTTGCGGTACCGGCCCGTTCTTCGAT
>JBJKOY010000393.1:0-3720 GCA_046706945.1 Ignavibacteriaceae bacterium
ATAGATGTCGTACGGTTTCATACTGTAATTTTTATAGGCCACCAGTCTTAGCCTGTCGCCCGGATGATAAAACATTAGATCCACCGGGTTGTCGTAAATGTTCCGGAATACCAGATCGTTCTGACCGAGACCTGTTCCTACTCTGAATATGCCGGATACGCCTTCGTAAGCGGTTATCTTCCCGGATTGGTTTTTCCAGTCGCCCGAATGACGGATGCGGTACTCACCCGGCTTCACGTCGTTATCGATCATCCAGGTAACGGTAACAAGAGAACTGGCCATAAATTTACGTTCCCATCGGAAAATAGTGCACGGATCGCGGTCGGTAAATATGGTAATCCATTCGTCCTCTTCTTTCTTTTCAACCTTCAGAAACGTATCCTGCGTTCTTAAATTGTTAACGGGATGAGCACCCCAAAACGAAACTTTTACGCTGTCGCCTATTTTATAGAAAGTATCCGCATCCGTATGAATGCTTCCGAACCGGTGGTTGGGCCACGGAGGGGTATCCATAATAACGCCGGCCTGATGTAAAAGCTGCTTGGCCGATAAGTCTCTCGGCAGACGTCCGGGGTCTGACTTTTTATTTAACTTAACCGACTCGGCAAGTTTTGCGAACTCCTGGCAATACGCTTTCAATGTAAACGGTCCGAACAGCGTAAGCGCGCCTTCGCTGTCCTGCATTTGGTATTCTTCTTCCGTAACAATACAGCCGGCATAAGCGTTTGCATAAGCATTTATAGCTATATATTTTACACCGATCGGTTTTAATATATTTATAATAGCTTCTCTTAAACGCCTGCCGGCCATGGTTGATATTTCTCCGGGGATGCCCAAAACGGCTAAACTGCCGATCCGCAGAATATGGACGGGCAATATTTCCGGAGACAGCGGGTAGGGATGAGCTATGCCGGGAGCAAGTACAATCGTTTTATTACCTTGCCCTTTAATCAGTTCTTCGGAGAGATCTTCCGGATAAGAAAAATCTTTTATGCTTGCCGAGCAAAAGTTAAGAAACGGAGAAACAAAACTTTGTTTAATATCTTCTTTTAAGCCCGGAACCGGGTGTCCTTCATCTTTGGCTGCGTTAAAAACGGATAAGCCCAATGCGGCGGGATATGTCCGGTTAGCCGAACTTTCGATTGAGAGGTTGGATAAATTAATGAATTTAAGCCGGCAGTCAATTTCGCCTGTTATTTTTTCCAAAGCCGAGTCACAAAGATCCTTCGCAGCTAAAAACTGTTTCCGGCCGAGGTCGTACATATTTGCAAAGTCCAAAATATTCTCAGCGTTTCCTGATCGTACGTTCCCTGAAACATCGCCGCAATTGGAATTAGCGAAAGCGGCAACAAAGGCAATGCTTTCGTCCGGATCAAGTTTCATTTCCTTCTCAAATAAATATGAGGCGTAACCCTTGTTATTCCCTCCTATTAATTTCCTGTTCCTGCCCAGACTTGTCGGCTGAATGGCTTTCCAGCTTAAGCACCCAATTTCCGAGCCGTCGTCTCTCTCGAATTTTAAGACCAGCATGTCTTTATCTATATTGCCGTCGTATTTGTTCCTTTCCTCTTCGGGATTATTTAAATATGCGTCTGCGGATCTGTTCCAGCCGCATTCTTCTATCTTACCGGAATTAAAGTAAATTTTACCCGGCGATAAATTGTTATGCGCCATCTTAATCGACTCGATTATTCCGTTTACGATTGCTTCAAAATTAAGTTTATCGAAACCGGACGAAGTATAATTATACAGAGCATAATGAGAGTATCCGCCGGGGCCGTTGGGAGTATGCGTTCCCGCAATAAGTATGTTTTCGCCGGTGTAAAGAGATTCCCCGAACTGATATCTCAACCGTCTTACTACTTCCGCTTTTACCGCCAGCGTGCACGACCACAGATCCGCGATTACAATTACGACACAGCTGCCGCGGGAGACTTCTTTAATAATAAAAGATCTCGCATATAATCTGAAATGAATACCTTCGATTTTTTGATCTGCGTTCGACAACCCGGTAATACCGGATTCGGCAGCGGGGCCTGTTATATCGTATATCCCGGTCCCGATTAAAAAATCGTCCGCCATTTACATAACCTCATTTAAATTTCTTCGCGGGAGGATTAAGTCGTGATTTAACATACTTAAACGATCAAATATAAGCAATAATAAAAATTATCGAACCCGATTGATTACCGCATTAATACCATCTTATTCCCGTAATCTTTCGAACCGAGAGTAAGTATATAATAATAAACCCCGCTGGCGCATTTATCTCCCCTGTCGTTCTTACCGTCCCATACGAAAGAATTGATGCCCAGGTTTGCGGTTCCGTTAAACAGAACTTTCACCGTCTGCCCGATGCCGTCCAAGACTATCAATTTCGCATGAACGTTTTTTCCGGAATAGAAATCTATTCTAGTCGAAATGTTAAAAGGATTCGGATAATTATTTCCCAGCACTTTATCGGAAAGTTCGGTTAAATATGTAGATACGGTTCCGATGAACTTGCCGCCGTATTTAAAGTTGTAATATTTTGTGGCCGGTTCGCGGAAAAAGTTCCCTGAACTGTCCCGGTATGTAAAATAAAGAAAAACCGACTGGCTGTCGGCAAGCATCGGGAGCGTAAAATAATATTCCGGTTTGCTGCCGTAATTCAAAACCGCATCCGAAAACTCGGAATTATTCAGCGTATAATGTATCTTCGCGGAATCAGGGATGACCCCGGCATTATCGAAAAATATCTTATTAATGCGGTAGGTATTGCTGCCCTGATCATAAGACAGATTAGGATATGACAGCGCTTTTTCGGCGGAGATAAGACCGTACCCCCTGTAATTATCGGGAGTTTCCGAATTTCCCGCCGTATGAAGCAGGATATACCTGGCCTGGACGTTTGTTATTGAAGGGAAGGCGGAATAGAGCAGGGCGGCAATTCCGCTAGCTATAGGAGTGGCGCAGGAAGTTCCGTCGTCGTAAGTATATAAATTGTAGCCGCCCGCATCGGCGCCGTATACGTCGACGCCCATTGCTACCACATCCGGTTTTATCCTTCCGTCGGATGTTGGACCGATGGAACTGAAAGAGGCGACGGTATTATTGCTGTCCACGGCTCCAACAGCGATAACGTTGAATCCGTCCGCGGGAGCGTCAACGTATTTCCATTTGGTGTCGCCTTCGTTGCCCGCGGCGGTTAAAACCAGTATCCCTCTTTGGAAGGCAAGATTCGCGGCTTTTGTAACGATCGTGGTATTGCCGTTCATATCGGCATACGTATAAGATCCGCCCGAGTCGAATATATTATAACCCAGCGAGCTGGTCGTTATATCAACGCCGAGGGAATCCATCCACTGGAGAGCGGCCGCGTAATTGTCCTCTTCAATATGAGTTTCGCTTCTGTCGTCTTCCGTTTTTGCCAGCACGAAAGTAGCATTGTAGGCAACGCCTATTATGGAACTGTCCTTGTATCCCCCGATTATGGAAAAAACGTACGTCCCGTGCAACCCGGAATCCTTGGAATCTACCGGCTGCGGCGCAGTTGAAACGGTGTGGAATACGAAGTTATATTCCGCGGCTACTTTTCTGGTAACGAGAGATTCATGATTCCGCCATCTGAATCCGTCGTCCAGAATCCCTACCATTACGCCCGAACCGTCCAGGCCTTTTTCGTGAACGGCCGGGATATCGGAAAGCTTTTCCTGTACGTATGAATGCCCGTAATCTTTC
>JBJKOY010000394.1:0-2464 GCA_046706945.1 Ignavibacteriaceae bacterium
TTATTACCGGAATGTAAAATTTATGTAAACAGCCCACTACCTATTTCCGGTGCGGTATATGATTTTTAATTATAGAAGTGGGTGTTCATATAAGATCCGCAAATTCGGCATTCGTTATTCCTCGCAGGTCCGCAGGCGACAGCATAATTTGCAGACCCCTGACGCCGGCGCTTATATATATTTTATCGAACAGCTGAGATGTTTCTTCCAGGAAAACGGGGTAATCTTTTTTCATCCCGATAGGAGAACAGCCCCCTCTTATATAACCGGTGAGATCGAATAAATCCTTAACTTTTACCAGTTCCGTTTTTTTATTTCCGCTTGCGGCGGCGGCCTTTCTAATGTCAAGCTCTTCCGTAACCGGTATGCAAAAAACATTTATTCCGTTCTTATCGCCGGATGCAACCAAAGTTTTTAAAACCGTTTCTTCTCTAGCCCCTATTTTACGGGCACCGGTTGTCCCGCTCAAATCGTTTTCGTCAACTTCGTAAGCATGAAGCGTATATTCGATTTTTCTGAAATCAAGTATTCTTACGGCGTTCGTCTTCGACATTTTTAATAGAATTCCGGGCGTTTGTAAATTTTTCGGTTTGGGACAGCACTTCGGCCGAGGACAGATTATAATTTCCCGCTTTAATTAAAAACCTGGTATATTCATGACGCGGGGACGAAAAAATTTCAGCCGAGCTGCCGGATTCAACGATCTCTCCCTTGTACATTATTATGATTTTTTCGCAAAGCTTATTCAGTATCTGGAGGTTGTGGGCTATGCAAATCATCGTTATTCCCTTTTCGCGGTTTAATTTTCCGAATAAGTTAAGAAGGTTTAACTGGGATTCGGGATCCTGCGCCGAAAAAGGCTCATCAAGAATTAGTATGTCCGGCTCAACCGCCAGCAGACGCGCCAGCGCCGCCCTTTGCTGTTCTCCGCCGCTTAATTGGAATCCCTTTTTCTTTCTCAATTCTTCAGGGAAATCGACAGATTCAAACACGGCATTTTTCTGCAATTCCAAATTAATTTTATCGCGAGAACGGATAAGGACGGCCTCTTCTATTATGCCGTCTATTTCCCTTAGAGGATTTAATATTTCCCCGTTATTTTGAAATAAAATTTGAACGGGGCCTGACCTTGAATTCGGCTTAAGCAGTTCTTTGTTATATTCCAGCCTGCCTCCGGTTGGTTTAATAATTCCCGCAATTATTTTTGCAAGTGTCGTCTTGCCGCTCCCCGATTCGCCGGCTATGCCCAGAACGGAACCTTTATCTACCGTGAAGCTTATATTTTTAAGAATAGTCTTTGCGGTTTCGCCGGAGGAAAACAGTCCTCCGCCGTTTACAGTATAATCGATATTTTCGGCGGTTATTATGGTATTCATGAAATTAATTTTCCGTAAGAATTTAAAACTGAGTCAAGTTCCGGATCGCGATTCCCGAGGAAAAATATTTCGGGCTTTTGAAAGTCGGTTAACGAACCGTTCGCTAAAAAAGCTATTGAAGTGCTTACCTTCCCGGCAAAGCTTAAATCGTGAGTAACTAGGATAATAGCATTGTTGCCGTATTGAACGAAATCCCGCATCTTTTCGATGAAGAGGTTTGCAACGGCCGAATCGATTCCGGAAGTGGGTTCGTCTAAAATTATGATCTCAGGTTCGGCGGCCAACGCCAGAACGAAATTTATTCTTTGAGCCATTCCACCGCTTACTTCATAGGGGTACAGCCTAAACAATTCTTTCTTCCGGGGAAGTAAAAAATAGTCCAGCAGCTTGTCTATGCTCCCGTCGTCCTTAGCCAGTTTATTAAAATAAAATTTGAAAGTCCTTAGCGGGTCGAAGCTGTTGATTGCATCCTGGAAGACATATTTGATTTGATATTTTCTTAACCGGGATAATTCTTTATTATCCATTGACAGAATATCTCTGCCGTTGTATACAACTCTTCCGTCTACCGAATAATGTTTGTCGTCCAAAAGATTGGTTAAGGACTTAATGAAAGTCGTTTTGCCGGTCCCGTTTTTCCCTACGATTGAAAAAATACCGTTCGGATTAATAACCGAACTGATATTTCCCAAGATATCTCTTCCGTTTTTTAATTTTACTTTTTTCAGCTCTATATTCAGCATAATTGCGTATCTATTCTTTGCATTTTAATTCCAAAATAATAAATTAACGGCAAACTTATAAACAATATTTACGGGATTAAACAAAGATGAAGAATAAAAGTTCTCTACTTGTGATTGCATTAATCGCCGTCTTACTTCTACCCGCTTGCCGCAAAGAAACTCTTCAAAACAGAAAAACGGTTGTATTGGCAATTTCCAGCGATATAAATTCGTATAATCCCATGTACGCTGTAAATTTCAACGAAGGTATGGTAATGCAGCTACTTTACCCGGCGCTTGTGAGATACGAGTGGAATTACAAAACCGGCGAGCCGCAGAGATATCCGATGCTTGCCGATAAATGGA
>JBJKOY010000395.1:0-1803 GCA_046706945.1 Ignavibacteriaceae bacterium
ATATGCATATATTCGACGCCTATCTTTTCGCAGTAAGTCTTCTGAAGTATGTCGAGTATTTCCCTGAGAGTGGCTTTTCTTAAACCGCTGAAACCGCCCGTTATAAACTCCCTGTCAAGATCCCACAAAGTTAATTTGTAGGTAGCAGGGTCCAATTCCGGGTGATACGGCGTCGGCGAACCGAGCGGATCGAGGTCCGCTATCAGATGTCCTCTTACCCTGTAAAGATTGATCAGCTGGAGAACCCTTCCTTGCTTTTCGATCTCCTCCGTATTGGCCGCAGCGGCTAAAGAGCCGGGCTGATAATCGGTTTTCCAATTCAGCGGCTGTAGCGGAATCTTCAGGTCTTCGAATATTTCCTCGTAAAAGAAATTACTGCCGAGCATCAGATCGTGAATCTCTTTGAGGAATAAGCCGGACTCCGCGCCCTGTATTATCCTGTGATCGTACGTGCTGGTAATGTTCATTACTTTGCTGATGCCCAGGGTGGAAATGGTAGAGGGCGACATTGCCTGGTATTCCGCGGGGTATTGTATTGCACCCGTCGCTATTATCGTTCCCTGTCCGAGCATTAACCTCGGGACGGAAGTGACCGTACCGATAGTGCCGGGATTGGTAAGGGTCATCGTCGTTCCGAGAAATTCATCCGGGTTTATCAGGCCCTTCCGGGATCTGGAAACCAGGTCGTCGTATGTTTTGTAAAACTCGTCGAAAGACATCATGTTCACGTTCTTAATGTTGGGTACGATTAAGGAATGAGATCCGTCTTTTCTCTCAATGTCGATGGCCAGCCCGAGGTTTATCGCGCTTCTTCTGATAAGGTTCGGCTTACCTTCGATTACCGTAAAAGCGTTGTTCATCACCGGATTCGTCATTACGGCTTTTACGATAGCCCACGCAATCAAGTGCGTAAAAGAAATTTTACCGCGGTTTTTCTTTTGAAGGTACCTGTTTATAATGATCCTGTTCTCTTCCAGCAGCTTAACCGGGATAGTTCTTTGCGACGTGGCTACGGGTATCGAAAGGCTGTAATTCATATTTTCCAGGATACGGGCGGAACTGCCGGAAATTAATTGGAGTTTGTCTTCATCTCCGGGCGACGGCATATTAATATTCCGTAAAAAATCCGTCTGCTGTTCAGATCCTGCTGTTTTCTTTTCTTTCCCGTTCTTATTTTTCGGAACGGGTTCTCCTCCGAAGAAACTCCGCCATTGCTCCGAAACCTCGGAAGGATTATCCTCGTACTGTTTATGCAGGTATTCAACGAACCAAGTATTTGCGCCGAATTTTTCGAGCTCTTCTTTTTGTTCTTTTGTAAGATCGCTTGATTTCATTTTTTGTAATGATTTTAATATTACCGGAATAATTTAATTAGAGTAAATAACGGTTTACGATCAACCGCAATGATCATAAGCCGCACGGAATTCTTTTAATTTTAATATATTAATAACTAATCAAATTTAATAAAAGTATTTTCTTTTAGTAAACTAAAAATCATTATTTGGAAAGAAATATGATGAAAAATACAGATATTTCGGCATTTAGAAGAGAATATATGTTAAAAGAACTTGACGAAACCAAGATAAATAAGGACCCTTTTAAACAATTCTCCGGCTGGATGACAGATGCCGTAAAAGCGGGTATTCTGGATCCGAGCGCGATGATCCTGGCGACTTCAACTTCTAAAGGACTGCCATCCCTGAGGACCGTTCTGTTGAAAGGCGTTGAACCCGACGGCTTTGTATTCTATACTAATTACGAGAGCAGAAAAGCCCGCGACCTTAAAGAAAATCCGAATGCGGC
>JBJKOY010000396.1:0-5379 GCA_046706945.1 Ignavibacteriaceae bacterium
CGGGGGAGGGATTCGAACCCCCGACACGTGGATTATGATTCCACTGCTCTAACCGACTGAGCTACCCCGCCTTAATTTTTAGCCTGTAAATATATGAACAATTCCTTTTAATTTCAAAAGATCCGGGTTTTTGACAAAAAAAATTACGGATTTGAACATATTTCCGCTAAAAGGATTAAATGAGACGGGATAACTGCCCGTATATTGCTTACATAAACAAAAATCGAGTTTAAAATACCTATTTTTTAATCCGTCAAACGATAATTTAATTGAAGCTCAATTTAATCAATTCCGCCTTGAAGTTCAGCCCATAAAAGATCCAATAATTCAGGTACGCCTTTGCCCGAAATCGAGGAAAACATAGGGATCGCCGAACTAGATTTCTTCATTATTTTCGATTTCAGTCTTTTAAGAGCCGTATCGTCCAGAAGATCGATTTTAGTCAAGGCGGCGATTTTTTTCTTTTCGGCCAGCTTCGGACTGTAGCTTTTTAATTCGTTGAAAAGAACATCGTAATCCTTCTGATAATCCTCTGAGGTTACGTCAATTAGGAATAAAAGTATTTTTGTCCTTTCTATATGGCGCAGGAATTTATGCCCCAAACCTTTTCCTTCATGAGCGCCTTCAATAATGCCTGGAATGTCGGCAACGGTAAAACTTTTATAATCCTTGTATTTGACTATTCCCAGATTAGGTTCCAGCGTTGTAAACGGGTAATCCGCAATTTTCGGTTTTGCAGATGATACCACCGAAATGAAAGTCGATTTACCCGCATTCGGGAATCCCACCAATCCAACATCGGCAATTATTTTTAATTCAAGAATGATTTTTTTTTCTTCTCCGGGTTTCCCGTTTTCGGCGTACCGGGGCGTTTGATTTGTGGGTGTGGCGAAGTTGCTGTTCCCTTTTCCTCCTTTTCCGCCCTTCGCTATTAGAATTTTCTGCCCGTCTTTTTTAAGGTCGGAAATGATTTTACCCGAATTGTAATCCTTGATAACGGTACCGATCGGGACATTAATGACAATGTCCTCGCCGCTTTTCCCGTCCTTTAACGAGCTGCCCCCGGGGAAGCCGTTTTCCGCTTTATAAATTCTTTTATATCTTAAATCCAGGAGAGTACTCAAATTGTGCCGGGCTTCGATAATAATATTTCCTCCCCGGCCTCCGTTGCCGCCTGCCGGCCCGCCCTTGGGAACATATTTTTCCCGCCTGAAACTTACAGCGCCGTCTCCGCCCCCGCCCGCTTTTAATTCAATCTCGGCATAATCGATGAACATTTTTAATCCTGTTCAAAATAGTTGGAGACCGAATTAGTCAAAGTGACGGCTTCCTTTGAATAAGGATTAACTCTGTATGTTAAAAATACTCCTTTCAAAATTTCGGTTGCCTCCTCGTAATTTCCGCATTCGGCAAGCTTCTCCATGGTATTGGCAAAGTCGTCCCTGTCGTCGTTAAAGACATTCGCTACTATTCTTTCGATATCTTTGTTGCTGAGGTAATCGAATAGATCCTCCTCTTTTCTCTTCCTTGATTTTCCGGCATTCCTGGGTTCGTCCTCAAGCATATCTTCGGATCCGGGTTCGAGAATAATTTCTTCATCTTCCGGGATATTATCGTCTCTTAAAAATTCTCTGGTCAATTCTTCGGATTCTTCGAATTCCAATTCATCGCTCTCCAATATTTCATCCGATTCCGGAAGAGCTTCCGGCGGGTCGGTTTTATCGTCGGTGTCTTCGGAGAAATTTTTTATGAGATCTCCCGTTTCTTCTTCAAAATTATAAAGGCTTTCAAAGTCTTCCTTTTCCGGCAGCTCCGTTTCGCCGCTTTTGCCGGCGTCGAGTTCCGCTATATCTTCTTCAAGCGTTTTAAGTTCGGATTCGTAAAATGCAAGAAAAGAATCATCCAGTTCCGTACCTGATCCGGTTTCAAGTTCTTCATTTATGGTACCGCCATCGGCAATTTCGTTCTGTGTACCGCTTAATTCTTCAGTTGCTCCGCTTAAATCGGTACTCCCGCTGTCAAAAGTATTCTCATCGACGGTTTCATCAACACTTTCGCTTTCCGATTCAGGATCTTTTTCCGTTTCAGTTATTTCCGCGGTTTCTTCTGTTTCATCCGTTGGGGAAGCCGGGCTGTTATTGTCATCCGGAAAATCTTCACCTCTTGTTTCATCTTCTTTTTCCGGAACGTTAATACGTTTTTTTTCATCGTGCAGACTAATTTCGCGAATTCTTAACTTTTCGGCGTCTGTTTCTATCTGAAGATCCTCATCTTCCTCCGGAAGAGCCGCATCATATTCTAAAGGCTCGCTGGAGAATATTACTCTTTTAATCTCCTCGATACTTACATTCTGCTTTGAACCTTCGCTAAAAGCTTTCCTTAATCTTATGACTTTGTCGATTTGATTTTTTTCCTTCAAGAACAACTCGGCCGCGACGGGACGCAGTACTTTTTTGTCCGCAGCGCCGGAATTGAAAAATTCGGCCATGGTATAAAGACTAAAATCTATCATCTTCTTTTCGTCGGTTGAAAAGACTTCCCTGTCGATTTTGTCGAGGATCGTTTCAAATTCGATCGAGCTCAAAGATAGTATCTTTCTCTTGGAAAGGTAAGCCGAGAGTATATTCTTTAAATATTCGAAGAAGTATACATAGTTCAGATTAAGCTTGATTTCCTCTGCTGTTTTAACGTCGGCATCGTTATAAACCAGCTTAACAAGCGACCATTTTGGACGCACTATAAAATTTATATTAAAAGATACGGCCTGGAGTATTAGTTTCCTGATGTCTTCGTAAGAGATCTTTTTATTCTTCTTAACTTCCTGAGCAATGGCGTTGAACAGCTTCCCCGTTTCAGGTCCAGAATAATCGAAAACCGATTGTTCCAGAAGTTTTTTGCGGTCTTCGTGTATTAAATAATCGAGCTCGGCAGAAATGTACTGTTTGACTGCCGGGTGAACGTCGCTTCCGTCGAATTTTTCGAATGTAATGAACGAACCCAGGTTCTTAATCTTATTTAGATTAACATCGGCGATAAATTTTATCTCTTTTTCAAACATAAAGGATAATTCTCCGTTTTTTACTATAACAAAATAAAAAAATCCCGATTAAACCTCTCATATTTCGTCAGGTTTAAACCGGGATTTAAGGGGAAAAAATCATCACCCAATATTATACTTCCACGTTCTCCGATTTGAATCTGGCTTTTATAAAATCATGGTTCAACCTGGCTATATTCTTCACCGAAATACCCTTGGGACATTCAGCTTCGCACGCGTAAGTATTCGAGCAGGCGCCGAACCCCAGCTCGTCCATCTTTGCAATCATTGCTTCGGCGCGTTTATACCTCTCCGGCTGCCCCTGAGGAAGTAACGCGAACTGCGACACTTTAGCTCCCACGAAAAGCATGGCCGAGGAGTTTTTACAGGCTGCAACGCAGGCGCCGCATCCTATGCAGGCCGCGGAATCGAAAGCTTCCGAGGCAACCTCTTTGGCTACGGGTATTTCGTTTGCGTCCGGCACTCCGCCAGTATTAACCGAAATATATCCCCCGGCCTGGATTATTTTATCGAAAGCAGACCTATCGACGGCAAGGTCTTTAATAACCGGAAAGGCCTTTGCTCTGAAAGGTTCCACATAAATCGTTTCACCGTTCTTGAAATTCCGCATGTGAAGCTGGCAGGTGGCTATTCGAGGAACAGGTCCGTGAGGCTGCCCGTTTATAACAAGGCCGCACGTGCCGCATATTCCTTCGCGGCAGTCGCTTTCAAAAACAACAGGCTCAAGGCCGTTTTTTTCGAGTTCGTTGTTCAGTTCGTCGAGCATTTCGAGAAAGGAAGCATCGGGCGAAACCGAAACATTATAATCTACGAAAGCACCTACCGCGTTCGGACCGGCCTGCCGCCATACTTTCAGCTTTAATTTCAAATTTGTCTGTTCTGATGAGTTATTCCCGCTCATTATTTATAACTCCTTTGGGATAATTTAACATATTCAAATTCAAGTTGTTCCTTGTGAAGATCCCATTTACCCGCATTTTGGAATTCCCAGGCGGCCGCATATCTGAAATTCTCATCGTCGCGTTTTGCTTCGCCTTCTTCGGTCTGGTATTCTTCCCTGAAGTGACCGCCGCATGATTCGTTCCTGTTCAATGCGTCTACCGCCATCAATTCTCCCAGCTCAAGATAATCGGCAACTCTTCCAGCTCTTTCAAGGGTCTGGTTAAGGTCATTGTCTTTGCCCACTACTTTCACATCTTTCCAGAATTCCTCTCTCAGTTCTCTTATCTCCCGGATTGCTTCGTTCAGTCCTTTTTCGTTCCTGGCCATGCCTACTTTATTCCACATTAACCTGCCGAGAGTTTTATGGAAATCGTCTACCGTTCTCTTGCCTTTTACGGAAAGAAGCCTCTTGATTAAATCATCTACGTTTTTTTCTTCCTTTTTAAATTCGTCGTGATCCGTAGAAACGGGGACGAATTTACCGGTAGCAAGATAATTTCCGATGGTGTACGGGATTACGAAATATCCGTCCGCCAATCCCTGCATTAGCGCGCTGGCGCCCAGCCGGTTTGCTCCGTGATCTGAAAAGTTTGCCTCTCCGAGCACGAAAAGTCCCGGCACCGTGCTCATTAAATTATAATCCACCCACAAGCCGCCCATTGTATAATGCGGTGCGGGATAGATCTTCATCGGCACATTATAAGGGTTCTCGCCGGTAATAGTTTCATAAATCTCGAACAGGTTTCCGTACTTTTCTTCAATAGCTTTCTTACCCAGGCGGCCGATGGCGTCGGCGAAGTCGAGATAGACCGAATGTCCGCCGGCGATCCCTCTTCCCTCGTCGCAGACTTCTTTAGCGCTTCTTGATGCTATGTCCCTCGGGCTAAGATTTCCGAAAGAAGGGTATTTCCTTTCAAGATAATAGTCTCTTTCGTTCTCGGGAATATCGTTTGCCTTTCTTGTGTCTCCTTTTTTCTTCGGAACCCAGACTCTTCCGTCGTTTCTCAGGCTTTCGCTCATTAAGGTCAACTTCGACTGGTTGTCTCCGTGTACGGGCAGGCACGTGGGATGTATTTGAGTGTAGCACGGATTGGCGAAGTATGCGCCGCGTTTATGCGCTCTCCATATAGCTGTAGCGTTGCTGTTCATGGCGTTGGTTGAAAGGAAGAAGACGTTGGAATATCCTCCCGTGGCAAGTATAACCGCATCCGCGGAATATTTTTCGATATTACCGGAGATTAAATTTCTTACGACAATTCCTCTCGCCCGGCCGTCTATTACGACAAGATCCAGCATTTCTCTGCGGGAATACATTTTCACCTTGCCCGAATGTATCTGTCTGCTCAATGCGCTGTATGCGCCGAGAAGAAGCTGCTGAC
>JBJKOY010000397.1:0-2207 GCA_046706945.1 Ignavibacteriaceae bacterium
AATTGCTCAGCTGCATGGTGCATACCGGCGAATTATCCTTCGGATAAAATACCAGCAGTACTTTTTTATCCAGATTTTCGTAAAGATCGAATATGCGCCCCTCTTCGTCTTTTAACCTGAAATTTTCGGCTTGCATTCCTACCATTATAATCCCAGCAGATCCTTATTCTTCTTCATTGCTTCGATGCAAAACATAATATGCTCATCCAAAGGAACGCCCAGTTCTTCCGCTCCTTTAATTATATCCTCCCTGCTGACGCTTCTGGCAAAAGCTTTGTCTTTCATTTTCTTCTTAACCGATTTAACCTCGACCTCATCAATGCTTTTGTTAGGTCTTACATAAGTAACGGCCGTTATAAACCCGGCAAGCTCATCGCATGCGAACAGGGTCTTTGCAAGCAGCGAATCTCTTTTAACCCCCGAATAATCCGCGTGCGATAATATGGCGTTTCTAAAATTTTCATCGAAACCTTTGGATTTTAGAATTTCGGATCCTTTAAAAGGATGTTCTTCGGCCGTGGGATACATTTCATAATCGAAATCATGAAGCAGCGCGACGTTCCCCCAGTAGTTTTCGTCCTGATTAAATTTTTTCGCATACTCTTTTACGCAGGCTTCAACGGCATAAGCATGTTTTAACAGGCTGTCCGTTTTTGTATATTCGCTCAGGATCAAGCGGCAGTACTCCCTGTCGCGGCTTTTGTCTTCCATTGTTACTCCTTGGAATTTTTAATCCGGCTTTTTAAATAACGACATTGGCTGCAAAATGCGTGTATTTCCGGACACCTCATTGTAATTTAAATTTTAAGCTGTGGTTTTATTTTGTTTATAATCTTCAAACCGCTTCCGGGTTATAGCTCGGACATAAATCGGCAAGCGCGCATACGCGGCAATGCGGTTTTCTGGCAACACAGACTTTTCTTCCGTGCGAAGCCAGATAGTGGGACGATTTGATCCAATCCTCTTCCGGAATTATTTCTTTAAGTTTTATTTCTATCTTTTCGGGATCTCCGGATTTAATAAATCCGAGCAAATTGGATAAGCGTTTTACGTGCGTATCTACAGCTATTGCAGGAATTCCGAAAGCATTCCCGGCAACCACCGAGGCGGTTTTCCTTCCGACTCCCGGGAGCTTATTCAGAGCTTCAAAATCGGCAGGGACTTTACCATTGTGGTCTCTGACCAAAGCTTCGCAGCACTGCTTGATGCTTTTAGCTTTCTGCCTGTAAAACCCGGTTGAAAATATTTCCTTTTCCAGAACGCCGGAGGGCGAGTTAACAAAGTCTTCCGGTTTTTTGTATTTTTTGAATAGAGTCTTTGTAACTATGTTTACTCTTTCATCTGTGCATTGAGCCGATAGGATAGTTGAAATAAGCAGTTGAAATGCATTATTGAAGTCCAAGGCGCTTTTCGCGTCCGGGTACTCTGTCTTCAACAGGTCGAAGATTTTTTTCGCTTTTAATTTTTCAGATTGCAAGTTCATCTTTGAAGAACCTCTTGTCTTTAATAAATAATCTTTCGACGGGTTTATTGTTTAATATATGGCTTTGAATAATCTCCTCCACATCGTCAATTGTGACGCCGCCGTACCAGATCTGCTCTGGGTAAACCACAACAGTGACTCCGTATTCGCATGCATCCAGACAGCCTGCGGCATTCGCTCTTACTGCGGATTTCAACCCCAGTTCTTTTAATCTTTTTTTGAACAATTCCCTTACCCCGGCGCTCCCTTTATCAAGACAGCATCCTCTCGGATCACCTTCGGGTCTTTTGTTCTCGCAGACAAAAATATGCTTTTCAAATCTTTTCATAACGGATTTTTCGATTATATTATTCTAAAGTTACAAATATATAAAGAAAAATATTTAATATTTTTTTAGGAGTGTTCTATGATGCTGATAAGATTATTTAACTGATGTCATCGTAAGTGAACCGCATGCTGTACTGTATTAAGTCCATTTTCTACCAAAAATTTTGAAGACAACTGCCCAAATCCTAAACCGATCCCCGAATAGTATACAAATAGAAAAGCAACTATATTTATAAAAGTAAAAATATAGGAGCAGATAAAATGTCAGATAAGATACCCCGCAGAAGTTATGATAAGGAATTTAAAATATCGGCTGTAAAGTTAATCCTGGAATCGGACAAATCAGTCAAAGCAATAGCATCAGATCTCGGGATAAGCGATAACACGTTGTTTAACT
>JBJKOY010000398.1:0-1070 GCA_046706945.1 Ignavibacteriaceae bacterium
GGTTCCAGGGCCTGCGCCCTTACTCCCGCACCGCCCGGGTAAATATCGTCTATCGAGATTGAGGGTATTAATTTCTGCAAAGCCTTCGTGAAAGCCTTCTTGCTTAGCGAACGGTAATATTCTTCCATTCCCATTTTATAGTATTTCGCGGCCATTTTCCAGAACCCGGGATAAGTCATCAACTGCGTAATTTCAGTCACCGAAAAATCCGTTCGTTTGTAGCCTTCTCTTTTAAATGCGAGGACGGCATTGGGTCCGGCTTCGATACCGCCCTTTATCATCCTTGTAAAATGAACCCCTAGAAAAGGAAAACGCGGATCGGGCACCGGGTAAATTAAATTATTCACCAGGTATTCCTTTTCTTTTTTTAAGGTGTAATACTCGCCCCGGAAAGGAACGATTCTCAATTGCGGATCGATCCCGCATATTTTCGCCACACTGTCGGAATGAAGTCCCGCACAATTAACTACAAACTTCGTTTTAATTTCACCTCCGGCGGTTCCCAGCACGTAATTGTTTCCGTCTTTAGAAAACGACAGCACTTTGCTCCGGGTTTTTATTTCACCGCCTCTTTCCTTCAGGATTTCGGCGTATGCTCCTGTAACCTCTTTATAATCGACAATGCCGGTCTCCGGTACTAACAATCCTTCGATCCCCGCTACGTTAGGCTCGTAATCTTTCAATTCTTCCTTCGAAAGTCTTTTTAATCCCTTTAAGCCGTTTTCGATCCCGCGCCTGAACAGCTCGTTCAGGGACGGTATTTCGTCTTTATCAACGGCAACAACAACTTTCCCGCACCTTTCGAATTTGATATTGTTCTCTTCGCAAAACTTGTACATTAGTTCGCGTCCGAGCACGCAGTTTTTCGCTTTCAGGGACCCTGGCTTATAATAAAGTCCCGAATGAATAACCCCGCTGTTGTTCCCGGTTTGGTGAGCGGCGATCGAATCTTCAGCTTCGAGCACGACGACCGAATGTTTTTTGTTTTTCTGCAGGCTCATTGCGGTGGAAATGCCGATTATTCCCCCGCCTATTACGGCAATATCATATATTTTTTCAGTCATTATTCA
>JBJKOY010000399.1:0-3869 GCA_046706945.1 Ignavibacteriaceae bacterium
ATAGATCAAAGACTTCGAATAGTGAAAGATGCAAACTCTGCCGCGGCCGTTTTGTTCAGGTGTACTTGGGCGGATCTTATCGGTACACATTATTCCCAATTATTTTCGACTTCCGATTCTCAAAATATCGATGAGTTCGTTTTATCAATCGATCAAAATCGTTTCCCCGAAATGCTGGAGTCGGAAATTGTCGCGGCCGGCGGTACTAAAGTACCCGTAGAGATTTCGGGAGTGCTTGTAAGCATGCCGGGTTTCATAGTATATCAGATTAATATCAGAGACATAACGGCCAGGAAAGAAACCGAAAAGGCCATACGCGAAAGCGAAAGAAGATTAATTAAGACACAGAATATTGCCCATGTAGGGAATTGGGAACTTGACCTTGAAACGGAAAATTTCTGGTTATCCGATGAAGCATACGCGATTTTAGGGATTGAAAAGAACGGGAATTCTGCGCCGGCAAAAAAAATACTTCAGGTTATATCGGAAGAAGACAGGACAAAGCTTGAGGCTGCCATAAGAAAAATGCTTGATGAAGGAAAGGAATTCGACCAACAATATGAAATTAAAAGGTCCGATAACGGAGGTACAAGAATACTTCACTCAAGAGCGGAATTAATCAAAAACAAAAACGGGAAGCCTCTCAGGATTTTGGGAGCCGTAAGAGATATTACGGAATTAAAGCAATACCAGGATGAGCTGCTGCGGGCAAAGGAGGAAGCCGAGCTATCGAATAAGCGTAAAAGCGATTTCCTTGCCCAAATGTCCCACGAAATCAGAAGCCCTGTCAATACCATACTAAGCTTTGCATCGCTAATCAGGGAAGAATTAAACGGCTCGGCAAACGAGGATATAAACACATGCTTTACGGCAATACACAACGGCGGCCGCCGGTTAATCAGGACGATAGACCTTGTTTTAAATGCTGCCGAGATCCAAACCGGCGAATACGACGTAAATTTCGAAAAGACCGACCTGGACAAGGATGTTATCCGCAACCTGATATTGGAATTTTCTTCGGCAGCAAAAGGCAAGAATCTTGATCTGAATTTTGTGAACGAAATTAACGAAAGATATTTGTTTGCCGACAGGTATACCGTAACTCAAATATTCGTGAACCTGGTGGACAACGCTATAAAATACACCAAGAAGGGTTCCATTACCGTCAGGCTTGCGGGGAATAATGAGAAAACCCGGGTTACCGTGGAAGATACGGGCATCGGGATATCGAAGGAATACCTGCCGCATTTATTCGATCCTTTTACGCGGGAGAAACACGAATATAACGGCAGACCTAAAGGATCTGGACTGGGGTTGTCGCTGGTTAAAAAATATTGCGAGTTAAACAACGCCGAAATAAATGTTGAAAGCATTAAAGGAAAGGGGACTAAATTTACCGTGTCGTTTCAAAATAATGCGCCTGATTTGAAAAAGGACGCATGAGAAATTATGAAAGAATTTAAGAACATATCGAGAATTATATTCATTACACTGCTGTTGATATTTTTTATCCCCGCCGGTTGCGCGCAGGCATTCCCGCAGGAAAAAAATGCAGGGAAGGACAGCCTTAAAATATTATCCGGCCTAGGCTATTCCTATAAAGAAACGGATCCGCTTAAAAGCCTGGGATATTACCTGGCCGCACTACGCATTGCATCAACAAACGGGAACCTCGATGCCAGGCTTAGTATACTGGACGGAATTATTCAGCATTATACGGACTTGGAAAATCCGGAAATGACGCTGAAATATCAACGGGAAAAAATCGAAACATACAGGACTATCCTGTCCATGAAAAAAGGAGTAAGCCGGATACCGGTTTTATTGTCACTCGGCGACAAACAATTAAGCAGCAGTAACGACAGTACCATTTTCTACAACACCCGGGCCCTTGAATTAAGCAGAATTTATAATCTTAAAAATTACGAAGCGGAGGCGCTTGCGAACCTCGGAGATATTTATTCCGGTTCCGGCAACAATTCAAAAGCTCTTGAAAGTTACGAAGGGGCCCTAAAAATATTTAATTCTCAAGGAGACTCTCTGTCGACGGTTTCAATGTACTGGAAGATAGGCAAGATTTATCACGGTTTTAAATTATCCGACCAGGCTTTGAAATACGAACTAACAAGCCTGAAAATTTCCGAAAAAATCGGCAGCAAGCTGTGGATATATAATTCGCTGCGGGAAACGGCAAACATTTACTATCAAATGAACAATGCGGCGGAAGGCAAAAAATATTTCAACAAGCTGATTAAAATAGCGGATAAAAACGGTGACTACTATGTCGTTTCGCTTATTTATCACACCCTCGGTAAATATTATTATGCTAAAAAAGATTACGCAAAAGCGGCATTCAACTTCAATATTGCCGCAAAGCTCAGGTACGATAACAAAGAACCGTCCGACAGATTAATTATGTCGTACGAAAATTTGGGCGAATCCTATATAAGGCTTAATCAATACCCAAATGCTCTTAAATATTTTAATAAAGCGTACGATCTATGCCGTAAGATTAATCACCCCATATTAACGGTGCGAATCCAAAAAGAACTGGGTATTACCTACAAATACCTTAAGGATTACAACAAGTCCGTTTATTACCTCAAATTAAGCATACTAACGGCCGAAAGGATAAATTATACTAAAAATATAGCGGCGGGCTACCACCAGTTAAGTCTGATATATTTTAAAATTAAGAATTTTAAGGAGGCATACGGCGCATTAAAAAAATACTTTTCCGTTCAGGATTCGCTTTGGTCCGTAAATTACAATAACGGGGTAAACCAGTTAAAGAATATATATATCTCCGAGAAAAAGGCTAAAGAATACGAGGCGCTTAGAACCAAGAGTAAAAATGAGCTGCTGGCGGCTGTAATAGTAATTTTTGCTTTGACGCTGTTAATATCGATAGTTTTATTCGGGAGATACAGGTTTAAGGTACGTTCGAATACTTTATTAAAATACAAAGCCGAGGAGTTGTCGCAAGCCCTGGAGAAAGTCAATAACCTGAACGATGTATTAAAGATTTCGGAGACCACTTACCGTTATCTTTTTGAAAGGAATCCTCTGCCTATGATTATATGGGATATGCAGTCCTTAAACATCGTCTCCGTAAATTTTGCTGCTTTGGGGATGTACGGCTATTCTTCCGAAGAGTTCGGCAGAATGTCGATACTCGATATTTTTGAAGAACACTCCAGGGGCAAAAAGAACTTCGGGCATCTTTCAAAATACATGGAAAAAATCTCCGATATAAAACACCTAAAAAAGGACGGAAACGAAATCGACGTGGAAATGGTGATCCACTCACTGATATTCGACGGTAAAATGACTTACAATGCAATGATAAACGACGTCACAGAAAAAAAACACATAGAAAACGCAATTATTGAAAGCGAAAGACGTCTAAACAGGGCGCAAAAGATAGCGCATGTGGGCAACTGGGAAATAGACCTGATAACGGGAGCGGTTTTGGGTTCCGAAGAAGCGTCTTCAATTTACGGTTTCGAACGCCGGGCGAACGGACAATTATTCTATAATGATATAAAGTCCGTACCTGTCGTTGAAGATAGGGAAAAACTGGATGCCGCAATGCGGGATCTATTAACGGGAAAAAAGGAATACAATTTGGAATTCCGCATACGTAAAAAAAATACCGGTGAAGAAAGAGTGGTAGGTTCAACTGCAGAGGTAGTTAGGAATGAAAACGGCGAGCCCGTTAAGGTAATTGGGGTAATAAGGGATATTACGGAAATCAAGGATTATCAAAAAGAATTAATCGAAGCGAAGGAAAGGGCGGAAAAATCGGATAAACTGAAATCCGATTTCCTGGCTCAAATGTCCCACGAGATCAGAAGTCCGGTTAATAT
>JBJKOY010000400.1:0-3382 GCA_046706945.1 Ignavibacteriaceae bacterium
CGGAACTAATTATTTCAGGTGTCCGGCAAATATAAAATATCCGCCGGTAACTAAAAAATGAAAAAGGAATTGACTCTTGGACGGCAAAATGATTTAATCCTTTGTAATTGCGGGGATGTAATCACCTTCTATATTATTTATCCCCTTCGGGGAAAAGATTTCAAGCATTTGCAGAAGTTAACGATTGTGAAAGACTCCGAAGGAGTCTAATATTTAAAACCGGGACAGCGTCCCGGGCATACATCAAATGCGTTTCTTCGAACCCTGAAAGGGTTCCGTATGAATGGACGGTAAATGCATGTAATGTAACGGTATGTTTAGTAAATATATTTACAAATTTGCCGGCCACCGACTTATCAATGAACCGTCTTAAAGATTCTGTTCCACCTGACTGCTTTAAACCAATCCGTTATGCCGTGTATCTCGGCATCGGGGTTGTTTGACCATAGGATTAGGAAGGCTTTCCCGATTATGTCGTCGTAAGGCACGAACCCCCAGTACCGGCTGTCAAGGCTGTTGCCCCGGTTATCCCCCAGCACGAAGTAATAATTTTTTTTAAGTTTATAACTGCGTTCCGGCGTACCGTTAATGGTAATTACGGAACCTTCCACGCTCACGGCTTTTTTATTCAACTCCCGGTCGATAATTGCTTCCCAGCGCATGATGTTTTGCGTATTTATGTTTATAACCTCTCCTTTAAACGGCACCTGCAGCGGTCCGTAGTTGTCTTCATTCCAATCCTTTCCCGGCGGATAAATCCCGTCTCCTCTTGAACCCTCTTCTTCAATCCCGGAATATGATATTAAGGCCGCGGCAGGAGGAATTTGTTTCTTTCCGTTTACGTAAACCACCCGGTTTATTATCTGTACGGTATCGCCCGGACAGCCCGCGATGCGCTTTATATAATCTACAGATTCTTCCGGGGAAAATTGATCATCCAGTCCCGGGAATTTGAATACTATAACGTCGTTGGGCCTGGGATAGCTTATTTGAATTAATTTGAAGAAAGGTATTTCAATATATGTTAACGGAATGTAACGCGGGGTATGAACCGAGTAAGCTGCTTTGTTGATCAAAACAACGTCTCCGGCCATCAAGGTATTCTCCATTGAAGCGGTCGGGATCTTATCGGCTTCGAAAAACAGGGACTTAAACAAAAGCGCCGCGATAAATGCGATTATTACAGCTTTAATAAATCCAGTTTTATCGATCCTTTTTTTCCCTTTATCTTTCCCTTCCGCATCCGGTTCACCGGTTTTATAATAATTCTCGTCTGGTTCCGACAAATTAACGACCCGCTTTAATCTTCTATCTGCAGAACTGCCAGGAAAGCTTCCTGAGGAATTTCAACGTTGCCGACCTGCTTCATCCTTTTCTTGCCTTCTTTTTGTTTTTCGAGAAGCTTCCTCTTCCTTGTTATATCGCCGCCGTAGCATTTTGCAAGTACGTTTTTCCTTAAAGCTTTTACTACCGATTTGGATATCACTTTCGAACCGATAGCAGCCTGGATGTCGATTTCAAACATCTGACGCGGGATCAGGTCCTTTAATTTCGAACAGACCTTGC
This sequence comes from Ignavibacteriaceae bacterium, assembly GCA_046706945.1. Classification (GTDB taxonomy): domain Bacteria; phylum Bacteroidota; class Ignavibacteria; order Ignavibacteriales; family Ignavibacteriaceae; genus FEN-1297. The sequence goes on from JBJKOY010000400.1 coordinate 1,567, forward strand.
GTCCCCAATCAAAAGACTTGCTTCTATGAACGATTATGGAGAGTGCGTCTACAGGATCGCCGTTTAATAAGATGTCCAGTTTAACAAGGTCAGATTCGCGGTATCCCATGTATTCGTAATCGAATGAAGCATAGCCGCGCGTGGTCGATTTCAGTTTATCGTAAAAATCGAAAATTATTTCGGCGAGAGGGAATTCAAATGTAAGATCGGCCCTGGTCGGATCGATATAATTCGTATTTATATATACTCCGCGCTTATCCATCCCGAGCTTCATAATATTTCCGACGTATTCGCTGGGGCATACAACCTGCGCCTTTACGTATGGTTCTTCGATACGTTCAATATCCCCGACCGGCGGCATCATTGCCGGGTTGTCTACAATTATCTTTTCGCCTTTCCTGTTGTATACAAAATATTCTACGTTGGGCAGGGTTGTTATAATGGATTGATTATATTCCCGGAGCAGTCTTTCCTGCACTATTTCCATGTGCAGAAGGCCGAGGAAACCGCATCTGAAACCGAATCCCAGCGCAGCCGAAGTTTCCGGCTGGTAAATTAAAGCGGAATCGTTTAGCCGGAACTTTTCCAGCGCGTCCCTCAGGTCCTCAAATTCATCGGCGTCTGTAGGATACAGACCGCTGTAAACCATAGGCTTTACGTCTTTATAACCCGGCAACGGTTTTAAAGCCCCGTTTTTTGCATGAGTTACCGTATCGCCGACTTTGATATCGTGGACTTCTTTTATTCCGGAAATGAGGTAACCTACGTTGCCGGCGGACAGTTCATCGGTCTTAATCTTTCTTAAACCTAGAATCCCTATCTCTTCCGCCTCTATCTCTTTACTCGTTACAAAATATTTTATTTTATCGTTAGTTCTCAGGGTACCGTTAAAAACTTTTATATATGCTATAGCCCCTCTGTATGAATCGAATATCGAATCGAATATCAATGCCTGAAGAGGCGCGTCCGGATCACCTTCCGGAGGCGGAATTTTTTTAACAACCGCCTCGAGTATTTCGTCAATGCCTATTTTTGTTTTGGCGCTTGCAAGTATTATCTCGTTCTCGTCGCAGCCTATAAGATCGACAACCTGCCCTTTTACTTTTTCGATCTCGGCGCTTGGTAAATCTATTTTATTTAGAACGGGTATTATTTCCAGTCCGGCGTCCACCGCAAGGTAAAGGTTGCTTATGGTCTGCGCTTCCACTCCCTGTGCGGCGTCAACGACCAGCAGAGCACCCTCGCATGCGGCAAGTGAGCGGGATACTTCGTAAGAAAAATCAACATGACCGGGCGTATCGATCAAATTAAACGTATAATCTATGCCGTCGTTAGCTTTATACCTCATTTGAATTGCATGCGATTTAATGGTAATTCCCCGCTCCCTTTCCAGTTCGAGGTCATCCAGCACCTGCGCTTTAGCTTCCCTTTCGGTAATCGTATGCGTTTTTTCAAGCAGGCAGTCCGCTATCGTGGACTTTCCGTGATCAATGTGCGCAATAATGCAAAAATTTCTTATGTTTTTCATTAAAACTTTTATTAGTGAATTATAAATATAACTACGAAGAAAGAAATTTAAAAGGTAATCGACGATAAGTTAAGCAAAACAAACCGCAATGTAGTTCAAAATACAGGCCGAAAGGCTGGCAGCTTAAATATCTGCCGGATCTAAAACCCCGTTATTTTAATAAATTCCTTAAGGCAAGAGAATAATATTTTATTTAAAGCACGTGAATATTTCAAAGGGAAAACAATTCCATTAAAATAGTATGATTCTATAATTTTTTAATTTTTAATTTGTAATTTTTAATTTGTA
>JBJKOY010000401.1:0-3145 GCA_046706945.1 Ignavibacteriaceae bacterium
CAAAGTTCAACGGCTTTCATCCCGGCCTCCGTCATCAAATCAATTTTGTGCAGAATCCGTAATTCTTTATTCGTACTTATATTTATCAGCTCAGTAATGTTTTCATCAACGTACATTTTATTCTTCAAGGCTTTAGAATATGCGGATTCGATAGATTTGTTTACGGCATGATCGATATTTTCTTTTGCTTTTTTCATCACATCGAAGCCGTTTTTTATATTGCGCGATATCTGGATTATTTTTTCATAATCTCCAGCTGAGATCATTTTATCCAAAGATTCAACGGGGTTGCCTGACTGGGGATATTTCTCCGAAGGCGGAGCGGTGCTTTTATTCTCCGCGTAAGTGCTTGCCACGAAATTTCTTTTTTCGCCTTTTTTACCGCCCTCTTTTACGATAGAAACCGCACCCATCCCCTCCAGTTTTTGCATTACCGAATTGTAATAACGCGCATTAATATTAAAGCTCAATACAACGTCGTCACCCAAACGACCCACCCTAACGGAATTCAGCTGAAGATCTTGAAGGCTTGACTGAAGACGTTTAAGCTGAATTTTTATTCCGGGGATTTCTTCTGCGTCTATCTTTACGATTACGGTCTTACTCGTATTTTGGCTTTGCCCGGGGTCCATCTACGGCGTACTATGCTCCTGTTTTGTGATTTTCTCTATTTGTAAATTAATATAAAAAAAATTCCGTTCACGTAATAAGGTATTTTTAGCCCATTTTTTAATATAGTAAACGTCCCCCATATATAATCGGAAATATGTCGAAAATCTTAATTTTTTGAATGTATCGGCTTTTATAAAAATTTGTATTTAAATAAAATATGATGTAAATCAAATCGCCAAAGCTTGAATTTTAACTTATATGATTATTATCTTAACCGGATATAAATAATTTTAAACCCCTTGTCGGAGCATTATTATATGAAAATACTTGTAGGATCCGAAAACCCGGTGAAAATTGCCGCCGTTAAAGAGGCTTTTTCGGAGTACTTCGAAAATCCGGAAATAGTATGCTTTGCAGCCGATTCAGGCGTACCCGCCCAGCCGGTGAACATGCAGACATTCGAAGGTGCGAGGAACAGGGCATCGGCGCTTAAAGTATTAAACGAAAGGCAGAATTTGAATGCCGATTTCTTTATAGGAATTGAGGGAGGCATAATAAAGATTTTCGATAAATGGTTCGCTTTCGGGCTAATGTGTATTATAAACAAAGAGGGTCTTGAGGGTTACGGCTCTTCGCCGCTGTTTGAACTTCCGGATACAGTAATTGAAAAATTACTTTCCGGCAGCGAATTGGGCCTGGTGATGGATGAAATTACCGGCACCGAAAATACGAAGCAGAATGGCGGAGCAATCGGATACTTTACAAACGGGAAAATGGACCGGAGACAACTATATGTAAGCGGGATTATAGCCGCTTTGGTGCCGTTTCATCATAAGCAATTATTTTTTGAAGAAAATAAAAAGAATACCTGAGCATGTGTTTGTTATTAATTTCGTACAAATCCCATCCCGGGTATAACCTGATAGTAGCCGCAAACAGAGACGAATTTTATAACAGGCCAGCCGTACCGGCAAATTACTGGGATGAGAATAAAAATATCCTGGCAGGAAGAGATTTGCTCGCCGGAGGTACATGGCTGGGCGTAACAAAAAAAGGGCGGTTTGCCGCGGTAACAAACTACAGGGATATGTCTAAGACGGAACCTCTTGCAACTACAAGGGGAAATCTTACCAGGGAGTTTTTATCTTCCGGAATTTCCCCCGAACTGTACGGAGATAAGATCGTGAGAGAAGCTGCGGATTACAGCGGTTATAATTTGATTTTCGGGGACGGCCGGGAATTGTTTTATTTTTCAAACAGGTCCGGAAAGCTGGTTAAATTAACGCCCGGAATTTACGGATTGAGCAACCACCTTCTGGATACGCCGTGGCCGAAAGTTAGGAAAAGCAAAACCTCATTTAAAAAAATTTTAAGCAACAAGAATATCTCCGAAGAAGAGCTTTTTAAGTTACTCTCCGATACTTCGCTGCCTCCTGATGAATCCCTTCCCGATACGGGACTTTCTCTTGAAATAGAACGCGCTGTTTCTCCTATTTTCGTGAAAACGCCGCTTTACGGTACGCGTTCTTCGACCGTTATTTTTTGGAATAAACGCGACGAAATTAAATTTATCGAAAAATCGCTGGATGTTTCCTCAAATAAATGGATTGCATCGGAATATGATTTTAAAATCGAAGGGAATTGATTTTTCGGGCAAACAGGATGTGAAAATTGGTTTGCCGCACCGGCATATTATTTTATAAACATCATGAAATCTTAAATTTATTTTTTTTATCTTAAGGCTCAAATGGATACCGCTTCTAAAGTACATTTAAATTTCGGGGATAATTATGAAAATAATAGAATGCGTTCCCAACTTCAGTGAAGGAAGGAATGAAGATACATTTTTAAGTATGAAAAATTCGGTTAACGGAGTAAACGGATGCAAACTGCTCGGGTTGGAACCTGATGCGGATTACAACAGAGTGGTTGTTACGCTGGCAGGCGACGAAAATGCTATTCTCAACGGCGCATTGGCAATCAGCAGGTGCGCCGCGGAAAATATAGATATGAAAAAGCATAAAGGCGAACACCCCAGACTGGGAGCCATTGACGTAGTACCTTTCGTGCCGGTTAAAAATGTTACGATGGAGGAGTGCGTAAAAATCTCCGAGGAATACGCATCGGTTATTTCCGGAGACTTAAAAATCCCGGTATATTTATACGAAAATTCCGCCAGAAGACCTGAGAGGAAAAATCTTTCAAACATAAGGAAAGGCGAATACGAAGGCCTACCGGAAAAATTAAAAGACCCCGAATGGAAGCCGGATTACGGCGCGTGCGAATTTAATCCGGCCTTAGGCGCTATAGTAACCGGAGCGAGGTTCTTCCTTATAGCTTATAACGTCAATATAAAATCGGAAGATTCTTATTATTCAAAAGAAATTAGCGAAACCCTCAGGGAATCAGGAAGGGTGAAAAGAGATCCGGCCGGCAAAGTATTAAAGGCGGAGGGGCAAATTCTGCGCGACCCGGGAAGATTAAAGTCGGTAAAAGCTATGGGAGTTTCCCTCGATAAATACAGATTGACGCA
>JBJKOY010000402.1:0-23552 GCA_046706945.1 Ignavibacteriaceae bacterium
AATTAAAATTTGAATGGAGGATTTATAAAATGGCAAAAGAAAAATCAACCGAAACCGATCAAGAGGTCAGTACGGTAGATAAGCTGCTTGGAATGCTTGACGAAACCAAAAAAACAGCGGTAGCGGAGTTTATCGGCAAGGTAGGAAAGGAATCGCAGGTATTTAAGATAACGGGCGCACTGGTAGATTCGTACATAGCCGATATCGATACCGTGCTGAGCGCCCAGATGGACGAGATACTTCACAACCAGGATTTCCAGGAACTGGAATCCACTTGGCGCGGACTGCTCTTTCTTGTCCAGAGCACAGAATTCAGCAAACCTGTAAAGTTCGAACTGCTCGACGTAACCAAGGAAGAATTGTTTGACGACCTTGATGAAGCCGCTTTGGGCGAAGGTTACGAAAAAGACTCCGGCCTGTGGCATCATATATACTGGGGAGCGTACGATAAAGTAGGCGGTCATTCGTATACTTCGATTGTTTCCGATTTCCAGTTTAATCATTCACCGTCGGACGTTTCTCTTCTGCAGCACCTTTCGGTACTGTCCGAATCGGCGCAGATCCCCTTCATAGGAAACGCTAGCCACGAATTTTTCGGGGAAAAGAGCATGTCCGATGTAATGAATAACCGCTTTCTCCCTGAACAGCTTACCGAAGGAGCGGAATATGCTTCATGGAGAGCATTCCGGGACGACGACCGCTCAAAGTATATCGGGCTGGCGCTGCCGAGATTCCTGGGCAGGCTGCCTTACAATGCCGATTCGGAGCCGACCAAGAACTTTAATTACAGCGAAGGTGTTTATGCCGGAGGTCAGGATAAAAGTCTCTGGTGCAGCGCTTCGTTCGCGCTGGCTTCGAACATGGTGAAGAGCTTCGAAAAATGGGGATGGGGAGTTAAGATTGTCGGCGTGGATTCCGGCGGTAAAGTCGAAAACCTTCCGATGGCCACTTACGAAGAAAACGGGCAGAAAAAACTTAAGGTACCTATGGAAGCATCCGTAGGACAGGCGAAAGACCAGGAACTCTGCGACTTGGGGTTCATACCGCTGGCTCACTGGGACAGAACGGATTACGCATGTTTCTTTGAGACTCCTTCAGCCAACAGGCCGAAGCAGATCAAAAACGACCCCATCGCAACGGCAAATTACTCCGTAGGTTCTCGCCTGCAATATACAATGCTGGTAACGAGGATCGCGCATTATCTTAAATACAGGCAGCTTGTATTCGTAGGCAAAAATGCAGGGGCGCCCGAAATCAAAGCCGATTTATCCAAATGGCTCGATACGCTGGTCGTCGACATGCCTAATCCTGCCGAAAAGGTTATTGCGGAAAAGCCCCTGCGTTCGTATAAGCTGGACGTTGCGGAACTTCCCGAGAAACCCGGGTTCTTCCAGATTACCGCCGAGTTCAGGCCGCATGTTGCAATTACAGGCATGGATGTGAATCTGAAACTTATTGCTTTCCACTCCGGCGAGGAAAAATAAACAATGAATGCGTTCTTAATTAACTATCAATAATATCAATAAAATATAGGAGACTCCAATGGCTATTAGAGGTGAAGTACTTTTTAAGGGGATCAAAGGTCCGAGGGATGATGAAAGCAGCGTGATATATTCATTTTCTCAAAGTTGTTCGATGTCAATGGATACATATACCGGGACGCCTACCGGCAGTAGGAAATACGACGCGTTTATGATCCAGAAAGAAATCGACAGAGCTACGCCGGAGCTTTGGAAAGCTTTGACCACCGGTCAGATTCTGGATACCGTGACAATAACATTGTATGAAATTGCCAAGGAAACCGGGACAGAAACTCCGTATTTCAAATTTAATCTGTCTAAAGCGAGGATAACCAGCATCCACGACTTTATGCCGACCACATTCGAAGAAACTGGTAACGTTGTCGGCCACCTGGAAGAAATATATATGATGGCCAGTCAGTACGGGTGGGAGAATATAACGGCCAAGACCGAAAATGTGGATGAAAATTTCTTCAATATGAAACAGTAAAACGGCTTCGATCTCAATATCCTGAAAAATATATTGAGACCCGCAGCCACAACGGGATATATATTTATTGTAACCCGTTTTTATTTTCTTTCGCGCGGCGGAGAATGAAAGCAGTCATTCTCCGCTGTTTGCTAATAAGCTTCTTATAAATTAATATTTCCAATGAGCAGTTTAAGTATCTACAACCTTTTAGTTGGCCAGTTTATATCCGAGAATACCAACCCGGACGAAACCGATATATCTAATTTTGATAATCTTACGGAAGATCAAAAATTAAGCTCAAGTATAATCGAGAACCTGCGTATGATCCTGGGTACCAGGAAAGGTTCGGTCGTACATATGCCGGATTTCGGTATGCCCGATATACTCCAGTTATATATGGAGTACGGCGATCCCATCGAATCCCTTAAAAAGGACCTTCGAGACGTCATCCTAAAATACGAGCCGCGCATCGGCGAGGTAAGATTTGAAGAAACAGAGTTCGACCAGAAAATATTACGCGCATCCATAAAAATTATCATAAGATTAAAAGACAACCCGAACCAGGAAATACTTATAACGGAATTTTCCACGACGGGATGGACGAAAGTAATAAAGCAGAGGGATGCAAAATGAGTTTGGATAAATATTTTGAACGCGAATATAATTTCCTTCAAACCGGAGGGGATGAGTTCAGTAAAAAAAACCCGACGCTCGGTTCGAAACTCCGTCTCAGCGAAAGGGAAAAAAAGGATCCCTTTGTTGAAAGGATGTTCGAAGGATTTGCATTCCTTGCCGGCAGAATACACGAAAGGCTGGACGATGAATTCCCGGAAATAGCGGGCGGGGTCCTCGAGATACTTTTCCCTCATTTGCTGAAGCCTTTCCCTTCATGTTCCATACTTCAGGCTAAAATTAAAACCGGCGCACTGACCGAACCGGTGGTAATTAAAAGAGGTAGTGAGATTCAGACGCAGTCAGGGAAGTACAAAGTAAAATACAAAGTCCAGTCAGGTCCCGGTGAGGACCGCCATATAACGGAAAAAGAAGAGGCCGCGGATTTTATTTTCCGCACCACTCAGGATTTGGTTTTACGGCCTATAAAACTTGAAGAAGTTAAAGTAATCGAATCCGCATTCGGTTTTTCCTCCCTCGTTCTCCGGCTGCAGTTGGATAGGAACGTAGAGTACAAATTATTAAAGATGGAAAGGTTCCGGATATTTCTGCAGGGTGCGGGCTCAATAAAAAACAACCTGCATCTTTTCCTTAACAGGTGCGTGACTTCGTTGTCGGTCAGAGAGTTTGTAAACGAAAAATCTCCTTTCAGGAAAATCGAAAAATTTAAAATCGGGTCGCCGGAGCTTTCCCCGGGGTTAAATGAAAACGGCGATGAGTTTGCCGTACTGCCGTATTCGAACCGCACCTTTTCGGGCTTCAGGCTGCTGCAGGAATATTTTTCGTACCCGGACAAGTTTTTCTTTCTAGACATTCTCGGCCTGGATCAATTTAAAAGCAAAGGCGAGTCTTCCTTAATAGATATTAAAATAGACTTCGATAAAAAATTGCCGCAGGAAAAATGGCCCGATAAAAGCAATATTATGATCAACTGCGTTCCCATTACGAACCTGTTTTCGCGGTCAACCGAAGAAGTCCCGGTTACTCAAAGACTCCCGGAGTACTATATCATCCCGGATCTATACAGGAGGAAAAGCAGGGAAATCTACGCCGTGGATAAAGTGCACGGGATAGGCGAGGACAGGACGGAACAATATGTTTATATACCGACTACCTCTCACGATATTTTGGATTCAAGCAGCCCGGATTACACATATAAAAGGTTTTATTCGATTTTCAGGAGGCCGCTTCAGAGCGACATGGCCGAAACTTATATAAGGCTGTTCGGACCCAGCATGGAGCTGGAAAAACTTCCCAAAGAAACATTAAGTATCGAAGCCACTCTTTCGAACGGATTTCTGCCGCCCGCATATCTTGAGGTCGGTGCCGTCCGCGAGCTGCTGGATTTTCCCCCGGGAATTGATGCGGAGAATATAACCGTGCCGTCCGAAGTTTTCGAGTGCCCGGACAGGCGGAATTACTTGTGGTCTTTGATTTCGCATCTCTCGTTCAGCTTCAATACTCTGGCCGATACCGAGACTTTCAAGAGCGTTTTAAACCTCTATAACTGGAACAAAAAACAAAACAACGCGAATAAAAAAAGGATCGACGGCATAAAAAAAGTAAACCCCCCGGAGATAATAAGCAGAGTAATAAAACAGGGTTTGATCAGGGGAATTGAATTTCACATTGAGATAGACCCGAAGGAATTTGAATACGGAGAAGGCGAAATAAATTTATTCGGGATGATCCTTAATGCTTATTTATGCCATTACGTAACTCTTAACTCATTTATATATGTAAAAATCAGCGAAATAGGAACGGGTAAATCTTACACATGGCAGCCTATAATGGGAAAAATACTTCCGGTTTAATCGAAGATTTGATTGAGAACGGCCCGGCCTATCATGTCTGGCAGGCCGTTTGGATGTGCGAGCAGATTACCGGGAAAAAATTTCCGGGCAGGAAGGACTTGATATTCGAGCAGACGGGTTTAAAATTCCGTCCGCATGAAAATTATGATTATGCTCCGAGAGATATTAGGGCGATAAAGTACGACGGGAAGGATATAACATTCATCCTTAACTTCTTGGGATTATACGGAACCAATTCTCCCGTTCCCCGGTGCTACCATGAGCAGGTTTCACTGCAGTTCAGGATACTCGGCGAAGGTAGAGTCCCACTCCAGGACTTTTACGATATTTTCAACAACCGCTTTTATTGGCTTTATTACCAGTCGTGGAAGAAGTACAGGTTTTATCTCTTCTTTAACCGGGATTTTAATAACAAGGTTGTCGAACGCATTAATGCGTTTACCGGGCGAAGCTTATTTTCAAAATCGAAAGAGTCGGGGATAAACGATTTTGCATTTCTAAAATTTTCCGGGCTGTTAAGCAGCCGCGTCAGGAATAAGGACGGATTAAATATCCTACTTTCGTATTTCTTCCCCAGGTATAAAACGGAAGTAAAAGAATTCGTCCCTAGATGGATCAGGCTTTCGGATATCCCTGCGGTCGGGGACAAAGGATATGAACTTGGTGAAAACAGTTTTATAGGCGAATCCGCGGTCGATTATATGAGCAGGATCCTTATAACGATCGGAACACTGACATTTGAAGAATATATAGATTTTTTACCCGGTACTGAACAAGCCGGGAAATTAATTGAGCTGTTAAAAACTTATTTAAACGACGGCCTGGAATTTGATTTCGAATTCCTGATCGATCCCCTAACGATTGCCGGTATATCCTGGGACGACGACCGGCTGAAGCTGGGTTCAACACTCTGGCTGGGTAAACCGGAACAAGAGGAAATAAAAATTTACCTGAGTTACGAAGAAATAACCTCACCCCATTCCCCTCTCCTTGCGAAGGAGAGGGGTTAGGGGCGAGGTCGAAGAAATTATTTATTAATTCTTAAGGAGAATTTAAAAATGCAAAGCAAAGATCTGAAATCCCTGCTGTTGAAGCTTAATAATTACCTCGTGCGGAACCTAGATACGGCTACGGGATTGGGAATAAACAGGAACCACTATGAAATTACCTTCGATCATCTTTTAAGTTCTCTCCTTGAAGACGGGCAGGGAGACGTCCCATTAATATTACAGCATTACGGAATCGATGCCGGGAATATTCAAAAGAGAGTTCAGAAAAACCTCGGGGAGCTTGAAAGCGGGAATTCCGGAAAGCCTAAGTTGTCGCCGCTGCTTGCCGAGCTTCTGCAGCAGGCATGGATTACAAGTTCCGTAACGCACCACGAAACAAAGATTAGGTCCGGAGCGGTATTCGAAGTCTTTATCTCATCCGAGCAGGTAATAAGCAGCAAAATGATGGATATCCTGTCGCCGGTTAAAGAAGAAGATCTTCGGACGAATTTTTACGAAATAGTAAAAGGTTCGGCGGAAGAGCCGGACGTTGCGTCCGAAGTTATTTCGCAGGCGGAAGCAAGAGAAATGGCCCCGGGCGAAACCGTGCTTGATCTTTATACCGTTAATTTAACCCAGCAGGCAAAGGACGGGAAAATCGACCCGATACTTGGAAGAGACGAAGAGATTATCCAGGTCATTGAAGTACTCTGCAGGAGGAAGAAGTCGAATCCCATCTTACTGGGCGAGCCGGGCGTAGGCAAAACGGCGTTGGTCGAAGGCCTGGCCATTAAAATTGCCGCAAACGAGATACCCGATATTCTGAAGAATAATCAAATATATTCCCTCGACATGGGCTCGCTGCAGGCAGGCACCAAGATGAGAGGCGAGTTCGAAAAGCGGCTGAAAGCGGTAATAACCGAAGTTACCAATTCACCGGTCCCGGCCATCCTTTTTATTGACGAAGCTCATACTTTGATAGGAGCCGGTGCTTCGGCCGGAGGCAGCGATGCAGCCAATCTTTTAAAACCTGCCTTAGCAAGAGGAGCGTTCAGAGCGATAGCCGCTACAACGTATCTCGAGTACAATAAATATTTTGCCAAGGACGCCGCGCTTGAAAGACGGTTCCAGCCCATCCACGTCGGCGAGCCGGAGGACGATAAAGCAATATTAATGCTCCGCGGGATTAAGAATAAATACGAAGCGTACCACGGTATTCATATAACAGACGAAGCCCTTGAATCCGCCGTTAAACTTTCCAGGAGATATATCGCAGGCAGGCAATTGCCGGACAAAGCCGTCGATCTCCTGGATACCGCGTCAACGCGCGTTAAAATGTCGCTTACTAGCAAGCCTCCGAAGCTTGAACTTCTGATAAGCGATTTAAAGTCAGTAGATATTGCAATCAGCACCCGGCAAAAAGATTCGGATATGGATATAAAGATCGATGCCGAAGAAATGAACGGGCTTAAAGAAAAAAGAACGGCGCTCGATTCCGAAATAAAAACGCTCGAAGAGAAATGGACGAAGGAAAGCGAATTGACCCGTAAATTGATGGAGCTCAGGAAAAAAAGAATCGATAAAGACGGCAAGATAAACGACGATCCCGAAATAGCTAAAGAAATTGAAAAAGTTAAGGAAGAGCTGAAAGAATTTCAAAACGGCGGCTCCCAGGTTTTTGCGGAGGTAACGGCAAGTACGGTCGCTGAGGTTATAGAGGCATGGACGGGGATTAAAGTAGGGAACATGACCAGGGACGAAATGACGACGCTTCTTCAGCTTGAAGACGATCTGAAGAGAAGGGTGGTCGGGCAGGACCACGCCATAAAGCAGATTTCGGATGTTATCAGGGGCGCCAAAGTAGGAGTTAAAAAAGAAGAAGGACCCATCGGCGTATTTTTGCTCGTCGGCCCGAGCGGGGTCGGAAAGACCGAGCTTGCGCGTACGGTAGCCGAGCAGCTGTTCGGGGACGAAAGGTTTATGGTTACTTTGAACATGACGGAATACCAGAACGAATACAATACGTCGAGGCTCATCGGCGCGGACCCGGGGCTTGTCGGCTACGGCGAAGGCGGAGCCTTGAGCGAGCCTGTAAGAAGAAGACCTTACTGCGTGGTGCTCCTCGATGAAATCGAAAAAGCAAATCCCTCCGTGATCGATCTGTTTATGCAGATATTCGACCGCGGGATGCTGCAGGACGCCGACAGGCGGAATATCGACTTCTCAAACACTATAATTTTCATGACTTCGAACCTGGCATCCGATGTTTTGTTTCAAAAATACAACGAGGGAATGACCTCGCCCGACGACCTGCTCGAAGAACTGCGTCCTTATATGAACCAGTATTTCAGGCCTGAGTTTCTCGGCAGGGTTAAGCCGATAGTCTTTATTCCTCTTACAAAGGAAGTTATGAAGCCGATAGTGGAATTAAAGCTCGGTAAGATCAGGAAGAAATTATCGGAAAACAGGGGACTGGAGGTTGAGTTCAATAAAGCGGTGATAGACGATATAGTTGAATCCTGCACCAGGGCGGAAACGGGCGCAAGAAATATAGATGCTATAGTCGACCGTAAATTGGCTCCCGAAATCTCGGTCCAGCTTTTGGGATTTATGGCCGAAGGGAAAAATCCGTCGAAGCTGGTTGTCTCGAAAAGCAAAGACGGCTCCTACAAATACAAGTTTAATTAAAAGGTTATCAAATGTTTAATCAAGATTCCAATAGCGCATATTACAAAATTAAATTAACGGGCATTGACGAAAAGGCGATACAGGTTGTTTCTTTTGAAGGTGAAGAAAAGATATCCGGATTGTTTGAATACCGGGTAGAAATAATTTCCCAGGATATAAATCTGGATTCGTCGGGTATATTAAACCATCCGGCTTCCTTTACTTTCGTGAGGGGCGATGAAACTCCGGAAACAATTTTCGGGATTATTTCCAACTTCGAATATTACGGAAGGACAAAACTATATGCTCATTACCGGGTGGTATTGGTCCCGCAATTGTGGAGAATGAACTTGATTTTTCAGAATCAGGTGTACCAGAAGATGAATATAAAAGATTTGATTGAGCAAATATTTAACGACTCGAAAATGAGCTCGAACGATTACCGCACAGAAATCGATAACTGGTATCCGAAGATGGATTATATCGTCCAGTACAAAGAATCAAATTTTAGTTTTCTCAACAGGCGGCTTGAGCATCTCGGGATCTTTTACTGCATCGATTTCTCAAAGGGAACCGATAAGATATTATTTACGGACGATAATAAAATGCTTCCCAAGATAAATCATTCCGAAAACGTGGAATTCAACGAAAACCGTGCTAACTTCGGCGATACCGAGACAATTATAGATTTAAACTGCCGTGAACAGGTAGTTACAGGCTCCGTAAAACTTAAAGATTATAATTATATGTTTCCCGACAATCAGTTAATGGGAGATAGTAAGATAACTTCTATGCCCGGACTATACTACGACTTCGGCGATAACTTCGAAAATTCAAATATAGGAACGAATTTAGCTAAAGTCAGGGACCAGGAATTTATTTGTCAAAGCAGGGTATTTTCGGGAATTTGCGACAGCCGGCTGTTCAGGGCAGGCCGCAGGTTTAAATTGCAGGACCATTTCCGCAGCGACTGGAATGCGGAATATATTATAACGAGTACATCCGTAACGGGTTCTCAGCCGGGATTGGCGGGATATCTAAATAAACCCGAAAACAATATTCATTTTGAATGTAAATTTACGGCTATACCGATGGACCACGATTTCCGTCCCCCCAGGAATACTCCCATACCTAAAATCAGCGGGATTATGAGCGCTAAGATTGATTCAGGGGCATCCGATGATTACGCATTCATAGACGACGACGGAAGGTACAAAGCAAAAATGCTCTTTGATCTAAGCTCAAAACACGACGGCGAAGCGACTATGCCTATCCGCATGGTACAGTCTTATTCCGGGCCGGGATACGGCATTCACTTCCCAAATCATAAAGGAACCGAGCTGTTGTGGGCATGCGTAGACGGCGACGTAGACAGACCTATCGGGCTGGGCACCGTTCCAAATCCTTCCCAGGCATCTCCAGTCGTCTCAAAAAATAAGATGCAGAATATTATAAGAACCGCGGCCGGGAATGAATTCCTGATCGACGACAAGAAAGATGAAACGCAAATCGCATTAACGACAAAAGATCAGAATAAAATTCTTCTCGACGATAAAGACGATAAGATCGAAGTGACGACCAAAAATAAGCATATCATGACTTTCGACGATAAGAACGAGAACATAACGCTGAAGTCTAAAGACGGTCACCTTATGGTGATGGACGATAAAAACAAAAAGATAGAAGTACAAAGTAAAAACGGGCATATTATAAGTATAGACGATAACGACGATAAAGAAAAGCTGACCCTTGTGGATAAGAGCGGAGACAATACTATCGTGATCGATATCAGCAATAAAAAAATAACAATAAAAACCGCCAAAGGCGGTATAGATATGGAGGCTCCCGACGGAAAGATCCAGATCAAAGCAAAAGAACTGGACATCGAAACCAAGGGAGATACAAAGCTGAAGGCGGCAAATATAAATTCGGAAGCAAAGGGTAATTATGAAATAAAAGCTTCCAACGTTACCGAAGAAGCAACGGCGAACCTAAAAATGAAAGGCATGAACATTGAAGCTAAAAGCGATGT
Source organism: Ignavibacteriaceae bacterium (assembly GCA_046706945.1). Lineage (GTDB taxonomy): Bacteria > Bacteroidota > Ignavibacteria > Ignavibacteriales > Ignavibacteriaceae > FEN-1297. Next base: position 10,167 of record JBJKOY010000402.1, read on the forward strand.
CAGTACCAAAATCGAAGGCGGGGCAACGTTGGAAGCAAAGGGCGGCGTGGAGGCCACATTTGAGGGCGGAGCGGTTGCAAATTTTAAAGGAGGCGCCGAGGCTTCCCTTAAAGCAGGTATTGTAATGATTAATTAGCAGGAAGACTCGTGGGAAAACCGGCAGCAAGAGTGGGTGATCTTACAGCTCACGGCGGATCAATAACTTTGGGATTGCCGACCGTCCTGATAGGAGGCATGCCCGCAGCGCGCATGGGCGATATGCACGTATGCCCTATGCTTACTCCGGGTGTGCCTCCGATTCCCCATGTAGGGGGACCGGTTTCATTGGGAAGTACCGGTGTTTTAATCGGCGGCCAGCCTGCGGCGCGCATGGGAGATATGCTTATGTGTGTCGGTCCTCCCGATACGATCGCGATGGGATGCTTTACGGTACTAATCGGCGAAATGTCTCCCGGAGGCGGAGGAGGCGGCGGAGCCGGATCTCCTGCTGTGGCTGCCGCTCAAGCAGGCGCGGCAATAGCTTCTTCGGGAAATAAAGAGTCTACGACAAAGGAAGAACACTGGGTTGAATTTGAATTTGCGGATAAGGCCGGAAATACGGTCAGCGGCATTCCTTATAAATTCACGGATACGGAAAACAATGATTCGGATTCAAATATAAAATTGGACGGGAAGGTTAGACGGGACAGTTTAAAAGACGGGGACTGCAAAGTACAGTTGTTCGGTGTAAGTAATGCCAAATGGTCTAAAGATAAGGCAAAGATCGGCGATAAGGTAAAACTTACGGCGAAAGCATCCGGCTTTAAGAACAATACTCCCGCAACTATTGAAATAAATAAACGTGATTTTAATTCCCCGGATTCGGTTATCCTAACAATTGAAAGCAAGGTTAAAAACGGCAAGGTTGAAGAAGAATGGGAATACGTACTTGCGGATCCGGCGGATAAATCCGACTTCGAAGGGAACAATAATAAAAAGTATTCTTCACCAAGGTTTTATTTTAATGTTATTATCAATTCCTTAAAAACACGCTCGGGATTATTGGAATTTAAAGATACGATTGAAGTTGAGCTTAGAGATCAGGACGACAACCAGGTTAAAAACACAGACTACATAATGTTTTTGTCCGACGGTTCAATCCGCAAAGGAAAACTCGACGACAACGGAAAGGCTAAGGAAAAGGATGTTCCTTTATACGACGTTGAAATTATTTTCCCGGATTTAAATGAAGAATGAAAAGACTATTAATGTGGTCTTTAACGATATAAAGAAAAAGATATCGTTATCCGCAATTAATAAGAATATAATAAGGCTCAGACCTTACGGAGTTTTCGATCAGACGCTTACCGTGCCCGCAACGGTCTTTGCGTTTGATTCATCTTTCCCCGGCAACGGTATTTTACTGCATCTCTATATTATAAATGAGCTGGCAGAGAAACATCCCGACAAGATGTTTATGGTTTTCGGTCATACCGATAAACAAGGCAGCGAAGTATTTAACAAACATCTTTCCGACAAAAGGGCGGAAGCGGTTGTGTCGCTGCTGACAAAGGATTACACGACCTTCGATAAAATTGCCTTGGAAGAAAATTGGGACTTGAAAATTTATCAGGCGCTGCTCCGCGGCATAGGCTGCAATCCCGGCGCAATCGACGGCAAGGGAGGCGAAATGACCTCCGCCGCGATCAGAGGCTTTCAGACGGAATACAACGAAGGATTTTATTCCGGGAATCCCCCGCTCGAAATATTACCGGTTTACGGCGAGCTTACCGATGAAACCATGACTGCCGTTAGGCATTCTTACTTAGACCTGTATTCACCCGGGATCTCAAAAGGAAAATTTACTTCCGTTCCGTTCGGAGGCTGCAGCGAGTTCAACCCGGTTTCCGATAAAGCGGATTTAAATAGGAGGGCCGTAATTGCCGTCGTTTCCCCGGATAATTCGGTAATAGATAATATTCCCTGCCGCAAAGGCGATATTAATGCATGCCTGCTTGATAATAAAGGAAAAATGCGGTGCAGCTTTTACAGGCGTTATATTAAAGAGGAGGATGAAGATCCGAAAATACCCAGGTTTTTCGACTTTCAATGGCTGAAGGAAAAAAGCGGGGCCGCGCACCTCAGCGCATTGACTTTCTTACCGGACGATACATCGGCAAAATTTAGTATTTACAAGAGCGACAAACCCTTAACCATTCCTCCGCCGCATTCGGAGGAAGGAGGTTCGCGTCCTTCATATAAGGATAAATTGGGAACCGTAGAAGGAAAAATATCCGGGGGAGTCTGCTTTGCAAGGTGGATGCCTCCGAAAGATTATGACCCGTTTGATTATGAATGCTGGATGGTTAATCTCGACTTTGAAGTGGAGATAAATTCCGATGCCGATGAAGAAGAACTCGACGACGGAGACCCGGCTTCGACAACTTCTCTTTATAATAAACATCTGGTCGAACCTCCCGTATTCAGCATCGACGCCGGCGGACATTGGGCATATTCACAGCCGCCGGGAAAACCTCTCAGCCGTTTTCGTTTTATTAACGATCCTTCCGTTAAAGGATCCGCTTTACAGGGGGACGGCAGTATTATAAACTTTAAGGCAAGTTCATATAAGCCGGACACCGGCGATAAATCCGTTATCCTTTCCGTTATAGTTATGGGAAAAGACCCGGATACCGAAGATACATGAGAACATAATAGATTTATAAGATAACTTGAAAATTGGCTGATATAATTACCGATTACCCGGGTGCAAAAATCCGGAAGATCAGAAATCGAGGTTATATAGTTCTTAATCTGCAGGAGATGGCCCAGGGAAGCGCAAGCATAGGGTGGCTGGCTCATTTTCTGCATCTTCAGCCGGAAACCGTTCTTAATGCGCTTCTGGGCTACAGGTCAAATGCGCATGTGATCAAAAGGCTTTACGATGATTACGGTCCGAACGATAGATGGACGAATTATAGTACCGCCCGCAGACTTTTGAGACAGAGCGCGTTTACATACACCGCATCGGACGAATCCGGTACAATACAGGCAACCGATACGCCGTATCTCAACTGGAATGTGCAGCCTGATCCCGGCAAGCCCGTTCTTTTTCCGCTGACCGAGGGTTTTAAAAAATTCTTAAAAGAAACCACGGAAAAACGGGAAAGGATGGCTCGATATAAAGCGGCAAGCCCTGTCTTTACGGCCCTTGAAAACAATGATCTGCCTTCAATCCGTATTAAAACCGAGGATCTTAAACTTTTCATAAAATGGCTGAAGGACTGGACGAAGGACGACGTAAGCGACGTGGTTATATTGGAATCTCTAGACGGCCTGCTGGGAGCAATGCTGAGTCATCCACTAAAGGCCGTGGATCCGGACGATAAAAATAAAGCCAAAACTTTGCGGGCCAAGCTCAAAGTTCTTAAAGACGAGGCTTATTCGGATATTTTATTAAAACCGCCCAACGCTCCCGATGTTGAAAAAGAAGCAAACGATCTTTTAAAAGATTTGGAAGATACGGGATTTGAAAGCAGGATTAATACGCTGGTATCTTACAAGGATGTGGCAGGGGCGAAGTTATGGCAGGAGACGTGTGAAGCCTTGAAAAATGCCTATATAACTTTGCTTATGTCCCCTAAAGCCGAATACGTGCTTGAAAACCATGTCCTCCCGATGATTAATACCGTTGCCAGCAGAACCTTCGATACGAGCGGAATGCCGAATTTAAAACATGCTGAATTCGCGAATGCCGTTAAAAATGCCCCTTCCGCAAGCAACTCGTTTAGTGTTTTGAATATCATGGGAAAGGTGCTTGCCGCTTCGAGGATATCCGTGAGAAGTTTGTCGGCCGTGCAGTCCCTTGTTACGTCAGTTGTAGAGGTTGCAGCCCCGGCTATCATGAGCAGAGTTTTAAAATTCGGTAATGCAAGCGGCGTAGGCCAGGAAAGCGGCGGTCTCCTGTTCCGGTTCGTAGTTAATTCGGCGGGCCTTGATCAACAAGCACAGAACTTATTGCTTAATTCGGTAGATAACGGAAAACTCAACGACTTAAAAAGCGTCAATTGGTCCAGGAGCTTTTCAAACAGCCCGGCCTGGGGTTCAGCCCTTGCAATAGTAGGAATAATTTCTTTTATAATCGAGATTCAGAGCGACGATAAAGATACGATGAAACATTGGGCTAATTTAATCTCAAGCTGCTCTACTACCGCACTCGGAGTTGCTATTGCCTTCTCCAGGTATTCTACTTTGATTGAAGAAGGCGTGGTAGAAGGAATCGGCGGAAAAGCATTAGGAATTATAGGCGGCGTAGCCGGAGTTGTTGTCGGAACCGAAACGGCTTTGGAAGAATACCATACGGGTGACTACACAGGCGCTTGGCTGGCCGGTTTAGGAGCCTTGGGAGGAGCCATGACTGTTGCGGGCTTTCTGGTTGCTGCAGGCGTCGGTTCTTCATCAACAGGAATCGGGGCACCTATAGGTGCAGGTCTCATTATTGTGGGTACAGTTATAGCTGTCGGAACCGGGGTTATAGCTTTAATTAGAAATATATTTACTCCCGGCACTCAGAAAGTATTTGAAGCGTACCTGGTATATTTCAGCAGATCAGGCGGAGCTTACAGCAGGATCTCAACGGTTAGACCCAAACTTACCGCGGATTTCCACGATGTGCAGGTTAATATGCATTCGGTAAACTTTTGGGAAGTGAATCGTACTTTGATTCCCGAACTTCATGATATCGGATTTTCGGTTGATTGTATAGCCGCAATAGTAGATGAGAAAGATGCTGCAGTTAGACAAGCTCTAGCAAATGCCAAGCGTAAAATTACATAAAAATAGAAAAGACCGGACAACAAGACAGCCCCGGCAAGGAAAGCAGGGTAAAACTAGAATCCTCAATACTCAGGGTTGTTGAGGGCGGAGCGATCGCCGATTTTAAGGGAAGCGCGGAGATATCCCTTAAAGCAGATATTGTGATGATTAATTAAAAGGAAAATCTATGGGTAAACCTGCGGCAAGAATGGGTGATCTTACGGCTCACGGCGGGTCAATAACTTTGGGATTGCCGACCGTTCTCATAGGCGGTCAGCCCGCGGCACGCATGGGTGATATGCACGTATGCCCGATGCTGACACCTGGCGTCCCGCCTATTCCGCATGTAGGCGGCCCCGTTGTATTAGGCAGTTTCGGCGTTCTCATAGGAGGTCAACCCGCGGCTCGTATGGGAGATATGCTTATGTGTGTCGGACCTCCCGATACGATCGCGATGGGATGCTTTACGGTACTAATCGGCGAAATGTCTCCCGGCGGCGGAGGCGGCGGAGGTGCGGGTGCCCCGGCAGTAGCGGCCGCACAAGCAGGTGCTGCAATAGCATCTTCGGGCAGCAAGGAAGCATCTACTAAAGAAGAGCATTGGCTGGAATTTAATTTTTTGGATAAAGCCGGAAATACGGTAAGCGGCGTAGATTATAAATTAACCGATACCGAAGAACAGGTTTCCGAAAATAACCTTAGGATCGACGGCAAGGTACGAAGAGATAATATAAAGGACGGCGAAGCGGAAATTGCTCTCAGAAGCGTCATCGGCGCAAAATGGTCTAAGGATAAAGCCAGCGTGGGCGACAAGATCAAACTAACTGCAAAGGTAACCGGTTTCGATGAAGGCACCGCCGGTACTATCCAGATATTTAAAAAGGATTTTAAAGGCGCGGATACCGTTGTGTACGAAACCCAGGTAAAATGCCAATCCGAAAAAGCAGAAACGGAATGGACCTATGAATACCCGGTCGATACCGACACCCAGCTGGTAACCGATACAATACCTGACCATTACTCTTATCCCGTATATTATTTTATAGTTACCTTCGGAAGGAGTAGATCCCGTTCAGGATTGCTGGAGTACAAAGACTCGATTGAAATAGAATTAAAGGATGAAGAAGGAAATACCGTTCCCGATGAAGAGTACTTGATATTTTTATCTACCGGTGAAGTCAGGAGGGGAAAAGTGGATAAAAACGGAAAAGCAAAAGAAGATAAGGTCCCTCCAGGGTTTTTTGAAGTAAAGTTTCCCAACCGTTAATTAGAAATTCATATATGTCGGATAAAAAACAAAGAGAAACATGGCTCTCCCAAAAAGGACGGGCCATGCTTCGAACCGGTGAAAAAAATCAGCTCGTTGTCCCGGGACCGAAATATAAAATATTTTTTTACCGCGGGCATTCCTTCACCGGCCAGGATACGGAAAAAGAACTGCCAGGGGAAACCAAGGTTATTTCACCTATAGATAAAAAAACCCTCGGACTGCTTTTCAAGCATAAACTTTTCCCGGAAGCGGCCAACCAGCTTTTAATCCGTGTTGAAACAGCCGAGGTAAAGAAACCGGAATTGAAAGTTAAGGCATCCGCAGGATCCGTTACGCTAAATATTAAAAAGTCGGAGGACGGCAATTGGATAACCGAGCACAAAGTTGTTCTCATGTACGGAAAAAGCAGCGACCTGAAGGGAGCTAAGTTTGAAGGCATTGATCTGGTCGACGTCGGCAAGTCGGGGGACATAGGCTATGCCGAGACCGTTGAATTTACGTGCGGGACAGATAAAAGAAAATTGGGATTAATCGATTTCTTGATTGAAAATGCGGAAGGGAAATATACAACCAGCCGTTACGGAATATTTAAGACAAGAACTCCCAACTTTAAACTGCCGTGTTATCAGGTAGGTCCCAACCGTTTGGATATTATTCTGGATGACGGCGACGACGAGAGCATCGATAAACTAAATCTAACCGTCCTAATCGATCCGGCAAGCAGCATGGTCGATAAAAAGAATTTCCGGCTTGCCGTTCCGCACGATTCGCGGCGCATCGACGGAAACTGGGACCAGCAAAGCAAGCGCAGCCGTTTATACTACGAACCCCCCAAAGACGGCGACCTGGCGTTGTTCATGTTCGGCGAAAACCGTGTAAGGGTCTATGCCGACGGCGAACTGCTGTTCGTAGCCCACTTTTTCCTGTACCTGGACGACGGCGAAACGATTGCCGGACTTACAAAGGAAGAAATATTCGTTAATTATAATAAAATAATTCTGCCCGCGGCTAAAGACCAAATACTTTTGGATTTTAAAGATTCGGCTTCGGGTTACGACATAGGATGCTACCTTTATTCGCTGTACTTAAGACCGCAGGGATATACAGGCGAATTTAAAATACTGCAGGCCGCTCCCCATGAAAAATTAAACGCGGATGAACTTGTTAGCCTTGTTGAAAAAATAAAATCTTTCAAAGATGATATTCTTGAGGATATAAATTTTAACGTTCTGGCGAAACCTGCTGATGATATTACCCTGGAAAGGTATGCGGATGCTTTTATTAAAACTACTGCTCCCGTAGAATTCGATGCCGCGGCAAACGGATGGTTTAATAATGCGTTCCCCGATTATTTCCACCATTTTTTTATGAATACTTTTCCGGCTCACAGACTGATCGATAAAATTCTTTACAAGGACGTTGATCCGCCCGTTCTTAACCTGTCGGGCGCCCACTTTGAAACCAATAAAACTTTTATTTTACCGACCGCAAAGGATGAACTTCACGAGTTAAAGAAACTGATTGACAACCACAGCGACAGGAAGCTGGCTGTTTTCGGTCATACCGATAAGGTAGGGACGCAGGCATATAACGACCAGTTGTCCTTACTTCGCGGGCAGTCAGCCTACAATTTGCTCATAAAAAACGCGGCATGGTGGGACGGAAAATTCTACACCAATAACCTTCAGAATGAATTACCCTGGGGTACGCGCGAGGTCCAGTATATGCTTTCGGCTCTCGGGTATTATAATTATAAAGTCGACGGAATAATGGGACAGCATACCCGGAACGCATCAACATCTTTCCGGAACGATCAGGGATTGGGTCCCGGTAATGATTTCGATAATAACAACAGGCTTAACCCGGTAACGCGCCAGGCTTTAATCAGCGCTTACATGGATAATCTTTTTAACGGTCAGCTCAACAACAATAATTTTTTCCAGGATCCCGCGCCTGCTCCCGCGGTATTCGGATGCGGCGAGGCTTATCCTCTTATCCAATCGAACCAGGCTAATGCACAGAATAGGAGAGTGGTATTCGTCTTGAGAAAAAATGCGGTTAATCCCATTGACCTTGCACAAATGGGTCAGGCGGTTCCGTTCAACCGGTGGTTAAGCCAGGAAGCTTCCGACGGTAATAAATACATGCCTCCGTTTTTAGTCGGATGCTACGATACCGGCATCGGGATGGGCGCCGGCGATAATTACAGCGGGGACAAGCTGGACGCCGATAACCGGATATCTATCAGAGGAAGAAGGCTGAAAAAGCCCAGCCATGTGGATGCGGCCGGAGCACAAAGCGTTGTAATGTATGCGGACGGAGATTTAAGCCAACTTTCCGATTCAGCTACTCCGCACGGGACCGGTGTAATGACCTGCATGGCTTCCGACGGAGCGGGCAATGAATTAGGCGGCAACGCTAGGGATGCAAACCAAACGGTACTCGGAACGGGAAAGGATATATTCTTAAGACCTATTAAAAAGGCCGGGGACTTTAAATCCAGTCTGAGAAATTATGAACTGCTTGCCGCGGATTCTGATATCAAGGTAGTAAGCAGCTCATTTTTATTTACAAACATGTACGGACTTACGCAGGCCGAACGGAAGTCCCTGGAAATAAGAATTAGGAATTTGCTAAACAGCGGTAAAATTTATTTTATTGCCGCCGCAAACGTTAACCCGGTCAACTTTCCCAAGCAGCGGGACGTTGCGAGAACGGAGGGAGGATATTTTGCCCCGACCCGCTCGCAGCCCAGGAGCAGCCTTTCAGGCGATCAAAGCTTCCGGCAGAGGATTGCGACGGTAGGCGCAACCACATGTGTAGTCACGGACGATGATCCCGAAATGCCTACGAATTTTACCTATCTCGGTGCCGAATTATCTCTGGCAGCTCCAGGTAATGAAATAAGGGTGTTTTATGCAACCGGCGGAACTGTAGTCGATGGAATTCATATACGCAATATAGACGGCACCTCTTTTGCCACGCCGATGACGGCAGGGGTTGCCGCGGAAATGATGCTTGTAAATCCCGAACTGCAGAAGAGCGATAAAATGGTACAGGTAATTGAAATGCTGGAAGCATCGGCGGAAGAACTCCCTTCATTGGCTAGCGCGCCTCCTGCGGAACAGGGCTTATTTCTTCCCGGCCAGCCGAACGCGGATCCGAACCTGGTACCCGCGGATCTCGCAGGTTTCAGGAGAATAAATTTTTGGAAAGCCGTCCTCTGTGCTTTGAACGAGGGAATTCCCTCGGAAGCGGTTTATAAAGGAAACCCGGCTACCGGACATTTTACTTCGCTGACTGCCAAGACAAGCGCAAATACTAAATGGTACGGTTTCGAAATAAGGATCCCTTTGTTTGAAGCATCCGTCTGGCTGCAAAAATCCGACGGTTCATGGGTACGCCTGGAAGACCCGGGCGCGACCCTGCCCGATAATAGGAAAATCGGGCTGGCCTGGAGAGCGGTACAGCCGCTAAGAGTACCGGCAACAAATGCCAACGCAGGCTACAGGGGATTTGTTTTACCGGCTGTTCAGCCGACTGCTATTAGTTTATGGCTTTGTCAATTCAGTATCAAGCATGACGAACTTACAAAATATTCGAAACTTGCCGTATTCGAAAAAGAGGTTGACCCCGGGTATCAATCGAACCCGCCGGCTTCTCAAATTGACCTTACTTTAATAGACAATATGAGAAGTCCGAAGAATATATCCGCCGCCCAGCGGACAGCCAATATTTCTTTGGATCAGATAGCCTCGCATGTTGAAGAGTTCAGTTATTTTGTTTTCCATTTAAACGTCGCTCCAGCCCCGTTTAAGGAATTTAAATTCGTTAATTCCGCCGCGGCAAATGCAGGCGAAGAGATAGACGTATTTATATACGCGATTGATACCTTGAATAATATCAAACTAGATTACAACAATAATATCGACATAACGCATAACGGGTTTGCGGGAGCCGTTCTGCCGGCATTTAAAGGCGGCGGAACTTCTAATAAGGGCGTATTTATTAACGGGAATCCTGCTGCCGCGCCTGTTAATGTCGCTATGGCCGGCGGAAAAGTCGGAATTAAATTAAGCAACTTCAACAATCAAAAATTTCATTTGAATGTCGACGACAATAACGGGCACAACGGGCAAAGCGGCGATATCCAGATAGCCCGCCCCGGCGCCGTAAATTCTCTTAAAATAGAACTGGCCTTTTTTAATAACGCCGATGACCCGCTGCAAAGGAACCCGTGGGTAGCCGAACAATTAAAAGTAACCTTAAAAGTCCTTGATACGGCCGGAAGAGTAAAAACGGATTATACGGGAAAAGTTAAATTGACCGTAATTGAAGGGGAGACCGGCTGGGACGAACCCGGCGGTAATTCTCCGTACAAAGGCGGAGTTCATGTCGCGAATTCGGTTCTCGCCCCTTTCAATGCAAATTTATTCGAGCATCAGTTTGCGGCTGGCGATAAGGGTACATTCGATTTCCCGGTTTTTGTATATACTTCCGGGAATACAAAGTTCGGAGCGCAGATCGTCGATACATCGATTAAAACTGAGTCTCAAAGAATTAATATTGTTGCCAACGGCGTCGACAACTTAAAACTGGACTACCCTCAAAATACTACAACGGGAAACACTTTCAATTTAGCCGTTTCGGTGAGGGACAAATATAACAACGTTATTATTGATTATTCGGATAAAGTCACTTTAAGTTTGATAGCCGGAACCGCAGGCGCGGCGGCCGGCAACGTAAAGAGCGGGGTGTTCTTTACGAGTACCTCCGGCGAAGGAACATACGAACATACTTTCAGGGGGCAGGATAAGGGAGTATGGAATTTTCCCGTAACGGCATATACCGCCGAGGTGATACAAATCCGCGCTTCAGCTCCGCCCGTAAATTCCGATACGAATAATATTACCGTAAACGGACCGGGCGCCCTCAGCAAGTTCCGTTTTGAGATAAATAAAAATCAAACGAAGGGCGTCCGCTACAGAGTTATTGTTTCGGCTCTTGACGCGAACGACCAGGTTATAAATAATGCCAACAACCAGGCGACTCTTTGCCTTGTTAAGGGCACGCCGGGCGACGGATCAGGCTCGAAGGGAACCGATATTCATAATACTCCGCATGTTTATACCGCTTCGGACAGAGGCAGCTTTGCTTTTGAAGCAACCTCTTATACGCCCGAAGAAATTAAGCTGCGCGCATTCTCCGGCGCGGTAAGCACGGATTCCGATATAGTAAATATCGGAGGCTACAGGCCGCTGAACGATTTTCAATGGGTGGTTCAAACAAATACGACCACCGGGAATACATGCAGCGCAACGATAAGGGCAGTAGATATTAATAAGCAGATCATCACCGACTTCAATAAAAAAGTTAAGATCTCGCTCGCAGCGGGGATGGGAACACCGTACAGCAGTATTTTGGGAAGAAGGAAGAGAGGTGTAAAAATCGGCGGCGCGAGTCATACTTTTGACTCAGACGACGAAGGTCAATACACATTCAGTGTTACGGCTTATACCGCCGAAACAATCATGCTCCAGGTTACCTGCGGCGGGATGACGAAATTTTCGCCCGCAATAACCGTTACTTAATTTAAAGAGAGATACCGGCAATGCGTGTATATTTAAATAAGTTTCTCTTTATTTTAATTGTTTTGGTTTTTTATAATTTTACATGCGGGAGTTCAGAGGTAAGAAAAGGAAATCCGTTGTTTGCTAAAAACGTTAAATATTTCCAGGTAGGGAAAGGGGACAGCGAGTGGAAGCCGTCGGATAAAATGTTCGGTCCTCAATTGGTTATCTTCCGTTCCGATAAATTATGGCAGGAGAAAAAGCATTTATTTAACCTGAACCCTTCATCAACCGATTCCGCCGCCGAAGAAATGCTGGATAAAATAAATTTTGAAAAAGAATCGGTACTGATCTTTACGTTCGGGCTGGTGGGATCCACCGGGTACTCGCTGGATGTTAAAAACCTGACGGTAAATAAAATCCTTGAATGCAGATTAATTTCAAAAAGACCACTGCCCAACGAAACCACCGGCGCCGTTATGCAGCATCCGTTCGTATTAACCGTAGTCGAATCCCCGTCCATACCCGATAAATATAAAATATACATCGACAACAAATTAACCGATTTTAAAGTTCACCGGTTCGAGTAAAATCCCTTCCTATATATTATGCCTGAACATAAAGGTAATACGGATAAAGAAAACAAGGTAAAGCTTACTTCCGCAATAGAGCAGGTAGTCTGGACGATAGGCGCGGCGTCTGCGGGAGCAAAGGCAGGACTTGAAGTTTATACCCAGTTCGTGGGGAACAATTCCGATATTTCGATCGAGATATCGGATAAATCCGGGAAAAAATTCGATACCGTAAAAGGCAAAATGTCCGGCAATAATTATTGGACGGAAATAACGGTACCGGAAAAAGCTAAAGACGAACTATACGCCGAGGTTAAGCTTTCGAAACAGGGATTAAATAAAAAATCGAATTCGCTTTATCTTTTTCCCCCGGTAAAGATTACAAACGCAAAGTGGGAGAAAAAAACTACCTACCAGGGAGAAATTCTGAAAATAAAAGCGGACATAACCGGTCTTGCCGACGGCAATGAAGCGGAAGTTCAAATCTGGGAACACCACCCGGACGAAGTCCATGAAATGGTCACGCAGTATTCGACAATAATAAAAAATAAAAAAATCGAAACCGAATGGGAATTTAAATTTGAGGGGACGCCGGACGAACTTTTAGCGGAAGTGGAAAACGGGAATAAGAACGCTCCTCAATTTTTTTACAGAATTAAAGCTGCGGGAATTACAGCGGACTCGGATTTAATAGGCATGAATTGGGTCTTTCTCGAGTTAATCGGTGAAGACGGGTACCCGCTGCCGAATGAAAAATATATTATTGAATTATCAGGCGGCGGGAAAAAAGTAGGGATGCTTGACGGGGACGGGCGTGCGTTTTTAAATGATTTTGAGAAAAAAGAGGATTTAAAAATAATTTTTCCCGATATCGACAAAGACGCCTGGGAAAAAGCATCAAATAATAATTCTTAAAAAGTAAAGATGCCGATTAAACACCTTGTACAGCAGGGAGAATGCATTTCGAGTATTTCATTTGAATCGGGTTTTTTCCCCGATACAATCTGGAACCTGCCGGATAATTCGGAATTAAAAAATAAGAGGAAAGATCCAAATATTTTAATGCCCGGAGATACCGTCGTTATTCCCGATAAACGCCAGAAGAAAGAAAGCCTGGAATACGGTAAACGCAATCGTTTTAAACGGAAAGGCGTTCCGCAGAAGTTCGTTATGATCGTTA
>JBJKOY010000403.1:0-2537 GCA_046706945.1 Ignavibacteriaceae bacterium
ATGAAAATTCCTTTTAAATATACTCTTAGAAATTTCGGAAATAGAAAACTCACTACGGTAATTACACTCGCAGGCATTGCCCTTGTGGTATTTGTTTTTGCGGCGGTATTGATGATGGCTTACGGAATTCAAAAGACTATGAAAGACACCGGGAATTCCGATAACGTGATGGTATTCAGAAAATCCGCTACTTCCGAGATTACCAGCATTGTAGGACCCGATGTACAAAATATTATCAGCACCCTGCCGCATATAGCAAAAACCTCCGACGGTACGCCGATAATCTCTTACGAACCGGTAGTCATAATAAACCTTGAATCGATGGACGGCAATTTAAGCAACATAACCGTAAGAGGCGTTTCACCTACGGTAAACGAATTACGTCCTCAAATGAAAATAATAAGCGGAAGAATGTTCCGCTGGGGTATGCGCGAATTGATTGTCGGCAAAGCCATAACAAAAAGATTTAAAGGAGCGCAGGTCGGCAGTTATGTAAAATTTGCGGGCGATAATTGGAAAATAGTCGGTGTATTTTCAACCGACGGGAGCGGGTTCGATTCCGAAATGTGGGGAGACGCCCTGCAGCTTCTGAACGCATTCAACAGGGGAACCACGGTTTCAACGGTAACCTTAAAACTGGACAACGCGGATAATTTCGGCAGCTTTAAGAATGCTTTCGAAGCCGATAAGAGACTGGATCAATTTAAGCCTGAAATCGAAAAACAATATTTTGAAGACCAATCACAATTAATGTCCAACTTTATAAAAATCCTCGGTTTATTCATTACCGTAATATTCAGTTTCGGAGCAATAATCGGCGCCATGATTACGATGTATGCGTCGGTTGCCAACAGAACGGTAGAAATAGGGACTTTAAGATCGCTGGGGTTCAGCCGGAGAAGCATTCTGAGCGCCTTTCTCGCCGAATCTTTGTTAATCTCGCTGGCGGGCGGAGCGATCGGACTGGTCCTCGCATCGTTCCTTCAGCTTTTTACGGTATCGACCCTGAATTTCGGATCGTTTGCGGAATTAACTTTTTCTTTCGCTCTTTCGCCTTCCATAATCCTCGGCTCTTTGATCTTTGCAGGATGCATGGGAGTGCTGGGCGGATTTCTGCCTTCCCTAAGAGCGGCCAGATTAAATATAGTAAATGCGTTGAGAGCGGGATAAAATAATATTGTAAATTATCCTTCAATTTATTACTATTCGGCTGCGGATTTTCACCTCTACATTCTCTTAATGTATTCTAATTATTTTTAAATAACATCCCGTTGTAATGCCTCTGTTTAAGGTAATATTTTGAGAGACAGTACTGTCGAGTAAAATATTTTAACGGAGATTTATATGGCAGACATAAAGATAGCCGTGCTCAACCAAAGCACGGTGGTAAAAGACAGCGAAGTTCAAAAAGCTGTGGGAGTACTCCAAATTCAGGTTTCAAGAGATTTCGCGCCCGTTTGGGGAAGCGACGCCGACCTGCGTTTTGTACCCGCCGGGAAAAAACCGAAAGCAGGAGAATGGTGGCTTGTAATACTCGACGATGCGGATCAGGCAGGCGCTCTCGGTTATCATGACGTTACGAATCAGGGCCTTCCGCTCGGAAAGGTTTTCGCCAAAACCAGTATGACCTACGGAGAAAATTGGAACGTTACCGCAAGCCACGAACTGCTCGAAATGCTGGGAGACCCGGAAATAAATTTAACAGTGCTGGTCGAATCCGGCTCGGGAGGCACTTTATACGCATATGAAGTTTGCGATGCATGCGAATCGGATAAATTCGGTTATAAAATCAACGGCGTACCCGTATCGGATTTCGTTTATCCTTCCTGGTTCGAATCGTTCCGCAAAAAAGGCACCAGATTCGATTTTACCCGGAGTGTTAAACAGCCGTTTCAATTATTGTCGGGCGGCTATATAGGAGTATACGACATTAAATCCGGCTCGGGCTGGAAGCAGCAGACTGCGGAGAAAATAAATTTCCGGTCGCGTCCCCCCGTCGGCAGCCGCCGCGAAAGGCGCAATATTCCTATTTCCAAAAGGATTGCAAGTACGGCGTTTTCTTCAAGAGCCAGATAGACGGTTTTCATCGGTATAATTTTTTGAATGCCGTTCGGGTATTTTCTTTTTATACCTTTTAATATAATATGTCTCTACCGGTTAAGAAGTATAAAGAAAGAATCGAGCTTCGAATAAAATTCGCGTTTCTCTTTCGAAGCGAAAATCGAAAAGAAACGGTAAAGACCTGCATGCGGCATTTCTCTCTTCAGTCTTCTGGATTCTTTAGATACCGAACGCGATTCCGATTCATGCCATCCGTACCGTTGAAAAAAACCCGCGCCTTCCTCAGGCGCAAACTGCATCCGTATGCTGCCTTCGGCAAACCTGCTGTAATTCCTTTTTAACATCCACTCGAGCAGACGCGGAGTTAATATATCTATTATCCACCATCGAAAGTTCGATTGCGACGACAAGTCCGATGCAAGCGAGGCAACGCCGTTTTGATCCAAATAAACTAGAAGTCCTTCGGTAATGACCAA
>JBJKOY010000404.1:0-1112 GCA_046706945.1 Ignavibacteriaceae bacterium
GCTTGACAACGCTGTTAAATTTACCAACTTCGGTTTTGTAGAGCTGCATGTCTCTTCGGAGGACGACTTTATTCTATTCGACGTTATTGATTCGGGTATAGGGATCTCAAAACAGGATCAGGATATAATATTCGAAGAATTCAGACAAATCGACGGAACGACTACCAGGAAATATAACGGTACCGGACTTGGTTTGGCAATTTGCAAGAAGATTACGAATTTATTAAGCGGGGACCTGGCCGTTAAAAGCGAACCGGGACACGGTTCGATTTTTACGTTCTCAATCCCTTACAATCTTGTTACTTTTAAAGATGAAGAATCGACCGAAGATCCGGACGAAACGAGACCGGCGTATAATAAGAGCAGAAGCAAAAAACAGGTGCTTATTATAGACGACAACCCGGATGTAAGATTTACCATAGGCAAATATATTGCCTCCAAAGATTATGAAGTGGAATATGCATCTGACTCGAGGCAGGGGCTGGAAAAAGCCCGGAACATCAGGCCGTTTGCCATTACTTTTAATATAGCAATGTCCGGTACGGAAGGCTGGCAGATTCTGAAAGAGCTGAAAGAAAACGATTTAACCAAAGAGATCCCCGTTATTCCGATTTCCATTAATAAAGCCAAAAATACCGGCTTCGGGTTGAGCGTTTACGACTTTTTGGTAAAGCCCATAACGTTCGATAAAATTGAGAGTGCCCTGAAAAGACTTGAGAGCGGAGGAAATAAACAAATTCAGAAAATACTTATGGTTAACGACGACGAGAAAGAGTTTGAAGATTTCGCAGGTACGTTTAAAGACGATAAAATTAGAATTGATTACATAAAAGACAGCGAACTAGCTTTCAGTAAAATCGTCGAATCCCAGCCGGATCTAATAATTCTGGATTTGGCTATGCGCGGAATAGACGGCATTTCTTTGTCACACAAGCTCCATCTCAGCGTTGAAACGAAGCATATTCCCGTCCTTTTAAGTATTGCGGACGAACTTTCCGAAGGCGAATTAAAATCGCTCAATCGTTCGGTTGAAGCGATTACGGAAAAATCCAATAATCATTCGCTGGATACTTTGAAAATAATAAGGGACAGAATTAAACTGCACGAAGCCG
>JBJKOY010000405.1:0-9302 GCA_046706945.1 Ignavibacteriaceae bacterium
CGGGTTATAAAGGAAATATGAAAGATCTTATTACGGATGCTGCAGGCAGGCCCGGGCTAATAACAGAATTGAGGAATAAAGTATTAAGCGAAACCGGAGGAATTCCGCTGAAAGAAAGCTCTTTAAAAGCTCCGATTGTCAACCCGAACAAAATAGTGGCAATAGGCTTGAATTATGTCGACCATGCAGGCGAATCAAAGATGGAAATTCCCAAAACACCTCTGGCATTCGCTAAATTTACGAGTTCGATTATCGGCCCCACGGACAAGGTTGAAATACCGGTTAAGATAACGCAGAAAGCGGACTTTGAAGTCGAGCTCGCGGTAATTATAGGAAAGGAAGCTAAAAATATTTCAAAAAAAGATGCATTGAATTATGTCTTCGGTTACACGATTTTAAACGACATTTCCGCAAGGGACGTGCAGTTTTCGGAAAGTCAATGGGTACGGGCAAAATCTTTTGATACTTTCTGCCCGATCGGTCCCGTTATAGTAACCGCTGACGAAATACCCGATCCGCAGGCTTTGGAATTAATCTGCGAGGTAAACGGAAAAACCATGCAGCAGGGTAAAACGAAGAATATGGTGTTCGGGGTAGCGGAACTGATTTCAATACTTTCCGGCTCGTTTAAATTCGAACCCGGAGATTTAATCGCTACCGGCACGCCGGCAGGCGTAGGCTTCAGCAGGGATCCCCCGGTTTATTTAAAGGACGGAGACGTGATCCGCTCCGTTATTCCGGAAATCGGAGAAATGAGAAATCCCGTAAAGGAAGTATAACTTTCCGGCAATAATTAAGTCCCGGATCTTAAATAAAGAAGTTATTTTATATAAATTTATTTAATTAGTTAAATATTATTCGGTAATATATTAAATTTTAAAATTTATTTTGAGTATTCGCCGAATATTTAATAATTTTGAATAATCATTTTTGCAAAGTACGGGGAGAATATGGATACTATCGAATCTATACTTACGCGAAGAAGCATACGCCAGTATACCGCGCAGAAAGTACCCGAGGATAAAGTCAAGCGCATTCTGCAGGCTGCAATGTATGCGCCTTCGGCAATGAATCTCCAGCCCTGGCATTTTATCGTAATGGACAGGAAAGAATTAATAGAAGGATTAATTAAAGCTATACCGCATGCCGATATGCTGAAGCAAGCGCCGCTGGCAATCGTTTATTGCGGCGATACCGATGTTGAAAGAAACATAGATTATATTGTCCAGGACTGTTCGGCATCTATTGAGAATTCGCTTCTTGCCGCACACGCGATCGGCCTTGGAGCGGTATGGATAGGAATTTATCCGGATTCCGCTATAATCGGAAATTTACGGAAGCATTTCAAATTGCCCGAAAATATAATTCCGGTTTCCGCCGTGGCTGTAGGTTTTCCTTCGGAAGTTAAGGATACTGAAAACCGTTTTAGTCCCGATAAAGTACATTACAACAAATGGTAGCAACGGCCCGCGGGCAGATTCTTACTTTAAGAAGTCTTCTCTGAAAGGGGCGAAGACATCGATTAAAATTCCAGGCTCAAGGTTAACCGCTCCGTGTTCTACGCCGGAAGGAATAAAATAACAGTCGCCTTCGTTTAATACTTTCTTCTCGTTCCCGATCTGAATTTCAAATTTACCGCTTGCTATGTAACTAACCTGCGTATGAGGGTGTTTATGCAGATATCCTACGGCCCCTTTTTGAAATTTCACCTTGACCATCATTATATTTTTATCGTATCCCAATATCTTTCTTTTTACACCTTCGTCGGCGTTTTCCCATTCCGCACCGGAGTCTATGACAAAAACTTTGCTGGATTCGGACATTTCATCTCCTTATTATTTTATAAAAAAGAATCGAATAATTCCAAATAACAAACGAATAATCATTTGTTTCAATTATAATCTTCTTTTTCTTATTTTCAAAATAATTAAGGACATTATTCGAACCTTAACGCATCGATCGGGTTCAGCAAAGCAGCTTTTCTGGCAGGATAGAACCCGAAAAATAATCCGATCGCAATCGAAAAGCCGAACGACAATATTATTGAAAACGCAGTGACGAAGGTAGGCCACCCTGCAAAGCCTGAGATCACTCTCGAACTCACCATGCCCAGCAATATCCCTATTATTCCTCCTATCAGGCTGAGCACCAATGCCTCTATTAAAAAT
Source organism: Ignavibacteriaceae bacterium (assembly GCA_046706945.1). Taxonomy (GTDB): domain Bacteria; phylum Bacteroidota; class Ignavibacteria; order Ignavibacteriales; family Ignavibacteriaceae; genus FEN-1297. The sequence goes on from JBJKOY010000405.1 coordinate 2,169, forward strand.
TGGGTAAGAATATCTTTTCCTCTTGCTCCAACAGACATCCGGATACCGATCTCCCTTGTCCTTTCGGTTACGGAAACAAGCATAATATTCATTATGCCTATTCCGCCTACTATCAGGGAGACCGATGCGATGCTGGCAAGAAGTATGGTTAGAATCTGCGAAGTCTGGGAAGCCGCCTCGGCAAGATCGGACTGGTTTCTGATGGTAAAATCATCCTGTTCGAACGGGGCTATTTTATGCCTCATCCTTAACAGAGCCTCTATTTCCTTTTGCGCATCGGGTATGGCTTTCTGGCTCACAGCGGAGACTAGGATCTGACGAAGGAAAGGGAAATGGGAAAGTCGTTTCAATACCGTAGTATAGGGCGCGATAATAATATCGTCCTGATCGTCGCCGTTTGCGTTCTGTCCTTTAGGAGCAAGAACGCCTACGACTTTAAACGGTACGTTTCTTATCCTTATACTTTTATTTATCGGGTCGTCGCCCGGGAAAAGATTATCGGCTACGGTCTTCCCCAGCACGCATATTTTGGAAGCAGCTTTGATATCCTGGTCGGTAAAGAATTCACCGTATTCCAGCGACCATTGTCGGATATCCAGATAGTTTACGCCGACTCCTTCCACGCCCGTCGCCCAGTTCATATTTCCGGCAATTACCTGTCCGCCCGCTCTCGTTTCAGGCGAAACGAACGCTACATGCGGGCAATCGGTAAGGATCGACTGCGCGTCGTCTTCGGTGAGGGTAACCGTTGTACCTGCGCCCATTCTTAATCCCCCCTGCTGCTGTGAGCCGGGGAAAATTATAAGAATATTGGTACCGAGGGAAGCTATGTTTGCCTTAACGGAATATTCGGCTCCCTGACCGATTGCCAGCATAGCGATAACGGCGGCAACACCGATGATGATTCCAAGCATAGTAAGGAACGATCTCATTTTATTTCTCTGCAGAGCCCTGAAGGCGGCGACAATGATATTTAAAGATTTCATGCAACTTCCTCATCGTCTATTACGGGCATGGTTTTAATAACTTCGGACGCCAAACGGCGGCTGCTGTTTATCTTATCCGATTTCACTTTCCCGTCCCTGAACGAAATATGTCTTTTTGCAAAACCGGCTATATCGGGTTCGTGCGTGACGAGAATTATCGTTATACCTTTGTCGTTCAGTTCCTGAAAAATTTCCATCACCTCCACGCTCGTTCTGCTGTCGAGGTTTCCCGTAGGTTCGTCCGCCAATACTATGGATGGATTGTTTACGAGAGCCCTGGCTATCGCAACCCTCTGCTGCTGACCTCCGGATAACTGGTTGGGATAATGATAAAGCCGGTCTTCAAGTCCTACCGTTTTTAAAGCTTCAATCGATTTATCCTTCCTGTCTTTGGTTGAAACGGAATCGTAAAATAAAGGGAGTTCGACATTTTCAATAGCGGTTGTTCTCGACAATAAATTAAATCCCTGAAATACGAAGCCGATTTTTTTATTTCTGATATTAGCAAGCTCGTCCCTGGAAAGTCCGCTGACGTCTATGCCGTCTAGGATGTAAGTCCCTTTAGTCGGTTTGTCAAGACACCCGAGAATGTTCATAAAAGTGGATTTGCCCGAACCAGACGCGCCCATTATCGCTACGAACTCGCTTTTGTCGACGCTCAGCGATATGCCCCTCAGAGCATGAACTTCTACTTCGCCCAGAGTGTATGTTCTTACCAAATGTTCTATATCAATTAAATGACCGTTTTTATTTATGTTTTTTTCCAATTGATTATCCATTTTATCTGCCTCTGAATCCTCCCCGGAAACGGTTATCCCTCTGCATAAAAGGATTGCTGCCCTGCTGTGCATCGCCGTTATCGGAGCTTGCGCTGATCACGATATTTGCACCGTCCTTTATTGTGCCGCCTATTATTTCAGTCATCCTTCCGTCGTTCAGCCCGGTTCTCACGAAAACAGGATCCAGTTTTCCCCGGGAGTTAAGGACCCAGATCCTTCCCATTCCGATCTGACCGTACGGCTGATAACTGCTTTTTTCATATTGAGGATACCTGGAAATTATTGCATATTTACCCGCGCTTGCATCGCTGACATTATCTACCTGTTCGTAAACCGGCTTAGGCTTTCGGGAAGAAGCGGCTTTCTCGAAAACACTTCTTAATTCTTTCCGCAGATCTTCCTCGCTTAAATTTCCCCCGTGCGCCGCAATAATAGAATCGCGGATTGCCTTTATCCTTGTTCTGTCGAATCCCGGGTTCCCGAATCCGTTCCTTCTCTCCGAATTACCCACCGTTCCCCTATCGGCAAATGTTCGTCCGTTACTGGAGCCCGGTTCCATTTTATTATCGTTACCTTCCGTATTTCTGTTCCTGAATCTCGACCTCATCTTTTCCCTGATTTCCTTCAGTGCTGCGGAATCGACAAGTTCGGGAGGAGGCTGAAATCTTAACGCCAGGTTCGGTACCTGAAGCACGCTGTCTTTCTTTGCTATAAGTACTTTCACGTTAGCCGTCATTCCGGGCATAAGTTTTAACCGGTCGTTCGGCACGTCTATGATAACGCTGTAGTTCACTACGTTGGATACTATCTGCGGCGACAGCCGGATCTGGGAGACTTTTCCGTAGAACTCATCGTCCGGGTAAGCATCAACCGTAAAGCTTACGGGCTGTCCGATGCTGATCTTGCCGATATCTGATTCGTCGATTACCGCTTCGACCTGCATTTTCTTTAAATCGTTTGCGATCGTAAACAGCGTCGGCGAGGAAAAACTGGCCGCTACGGTCTGACCTATGGAAACCGCCCTGTTAATTACCACTCCGTCGATGGGTGCATAAATCGTAGCATATTCCAGGTTAAGCTTTGCCTTGTCTAACTGTACCTGTGCCTGTTTGAGAAGAGCCTTGCTTGATTCGTAGTCCGATAAAGCCGCGTCGTAATCGGCCTGTGAATCGAGCTTCTTATCGTAAAGGGCCTTTGTCCGCTGGTATGTTCTTAAATATTCATCGTATTGAGCTTGAGAGTGCTCAAGGTTTGCTTCGGCATCCTTAATAGCCTGATTCAGAAAAGTAGGATCAATTTGGGCAATTATCTGTCCGGCTTTGACTATGGAATTAAAATCGGCGTATAGTTTGGAAATAATGCCGGATACCTGGGTACCGACGTCCACCGAAGTGACCGGATTGACCGTACCGGTGGCGGTTACGTATACCGCTATATTTCCTTTAGAAGCTTTTTCGAATCTGAAAGTATAACTGTCGTCTGAACCGTTAAAAAATATAAAATAAACGGAAAGGCCGATTATTATTACTCCCGAAATAATGTATATATATTTTTTCATCTATTGCCCTTGGCTTGTAAAATTTCATAATTTAAAAATGAAAGTTATTTTATTTTTATAAATAAAATATTCCGGATATTTGACAGTAATTGTCCCTCAATAGTTTAAAATTATTAAGCGGCACACATGTTCAATTTCTTGATTTGAGAACCGGAAGGGATTGTATTTAACTCCTTATATTACAATATTCATCCGCGTCTGTTTCCAGAATTAACTAAAAAGAACGGCAATCAATATGGACTCAAAACTTTCAAACCCGGTAATTAAAAGTTTTATACCGCTGCTGTATATATTACTTCTCATAAATTCCCCGTTGATAATATCACAAACCGGTTTAAATGAGTATCCTTCAAAAATATATCCATGGAGTCAACCCGGAATCGAACGGATAAATAAAAGCGCATTACCTTATTATAAAGGAAGCGACGTAAGCGTAAATTCGGGTTCAACTTCTGCCGAACCTAAATTCAGCCTTTTAGGCAATTTCGGGAACAATATATTGAACAGTTTTAAGGGTAATAATATTTATCTGCATCTCGGCGCCGTGGCTGCGACGTATTTATTGGTAACCCAGAACGTAGATTATCACGTCGAACATTTTTTTAATACGCACGAGCAATACGGACAATGGGCCAGGCCGGTTGTAATTTCAGGATCACTGTTGCCTTTTATTGTCGGCGGCTCTCTTTTTTCCTATGCCGAGATAAAAAACGATAATGAAGTGTTGGGAGCTTCCTTCGCTGTTATCCAGGCAAGCGTGATTGAATTGCTTTATAATTCTGCGTTAAAGGCAATAACCGGACGCGCACATCCCGATTGGAGACACAACAGCGATATGCAAAGCCTGAGCAAAGATTTCCGCTTCGGCTTTCTAAGGGGAGGTGTTTTTTGGGGATGGCCCTCGGGCCATACGTCGGCAACTATGGCTGTTGTATCCGCATTAACGAATTACTATCCGCACAGCACATGGCTGAAGATAGCGGGTTTTAGTCTTGTTGCTTATACAATTTTCGGAGTCTCTTCGGTAAACAGAGGCGGCATGCACTGGTTTTCCGATGCCGTAGCCGCGGCACTTATGTCGTATGCGGTCGGGTCAACCGTAGGAAAGTATTACAGGAGTCTGTACTCCGGATCGGACGCACCGGCAGCCGGGAGTTCCAAAGAAGTCATTTCGCCGGATATAAGTCCTCTGGGTATTAGCTTTACTTTAATGTTCTGACGGCTAAAACCGGGTCTGATTTTTATTTTACATCCTTTGTGCCAGCTTCGCCTTTTTCAAGTCTGATACTTGCTTTGAGTTCTTTATAATCTTCGGCGCTCCATTTGCGCATATCGTCGGGGTCGTCCATTTCCGGCGAATTTTTCACGGCACTCCAGTCGAATTTTTTATCCGTCGGCATTAGGATCTTCCTTACATTGAAAATCCTGCTGTCTTCCGGCAGGGCTTTGTATGATTTAAAATCCGGTTTATCGGTAAAGATATCCGCAAAATCGGTTGCGCCGGCGTCGTACTGGTTTAAATAAGGGATGCCGAGTATATTCCAGAATGTTTTAAAAATACTGCCGAAGCTGTAGTGGACGTGACTGACATATCCTCTCTTTACGTAAGGAGAAATAACAAGAAGCACGCTCCTATGAGCGTCTACATGATCCAGCCCGCTCTGAGCGTCGTCCTCCGTAACAAAGACGGCCATGCTTTTCCAGTATTTTGTATGCGACAAAAATTCAATAATTCTTCCCAGCGCCAAATCGTTGTCGGCCATATAGCTCTCTCTAAACGGGTAGCCGTCCGCAGGACGCTCGTCGGCACCGTGGTCGTTGGGTAAGACCATTGTTATTACGGGCGGCATCTGCTTATCGCCGCTCAGCCATTTCTTCTTAAATTCCTTAATAAAAACATCCGCGCGGTATTGATCCGGAATACCGGTATTAAATGTCGGGTAGACTTTCGAAGACCTGGAATACATCGGTGCCGGAACGGGATAATTCACGATGTACCGCATCCCCAGTCCCGTCAATATTTCGTGATTATTGGTGTATGAATCGCCGTTCTTTTCTTCGGTTCCGGGAGTCAGCTGTTTTCCGGGACCCGGTTCGTAACCGTTGGCGAACTGCAGTCCGAACCCGAAGTTATAAAAATCGATTTTATTTCTTTCGAGATGTTCCCAGATAGATCCGTCCTCGTTATAGTCTTCCGGATACATTGCATGCTTCGAGCCTACGAAAACCAGCATACCGGGGGCTTTGGAATTTTCTTTAACCTTACGGGTTCCTCCGTAAACAGCCGGTACGCTGGTTGCCACCCATTCATTGGGATATGTATCCGCCAGCCAGCGATGGCCGAACGCTGAACAGTCCGAATCCGTATAGTAATTATCCGAAGTCGCAAATTGTCTTGCCAGCTCGAGATGATTCGGCATTACGGTTGCATCTCTTACGGTTCTTGTCTTCTCCTTATTTGTAAATGTCATATGAGCGCCGTACTGGGTTAATTCCGGATCGCCGTTTCCTTTGCTGTACTGCCCCAGTACCTGGTCGTATGTCCTGTTTTCCTTAATTATCAGGATCATGTGTTTAATAGGCGACTTGTATTCCCCTGGATATAAAGGGACGGGATTATCTTTTCTCGCGGCAAAAGCGCTTTCCGTAGAACTAGAGAATTTAAAATTGTTCTCGATTACCTGCCTGGTATCTTTTTTAAGCTGCTCATCGTCCGGGATATTCAGAACCGAAACGGAACCTTTCATTAAAAATCCCACATATGTTCCCTCCGGTCCGGGAGTAAAATCAGGGCCTCCGTTCGGACCGCTTCCGAAGCCTTTCCCGTTGGTTACGATTAATTTTTTGCCGTCTTTGCTTACAAGAACTTTTGAAGGGAACCACCCGACCGGAATGTGTCCGATTACCGATAGTGTAGGTATGTCTATAACACCGACCGCGTCAATTCCCGCTTCGGCCACATAAAGTTTTTTGCCGTTCTTCCCTACCGCCAGCCCGAAGGGAATCAAACCTCTTAATCTTTCAAGCTTTTTTACCGGGTTAAGAAATATATTCTTGATTACGGAATCCTTCACTGCATCTATAACCGAAATGCAATCGTCGTTGCCGTTGGAGACGAAAATATATTTATCGGTTGCAGCCAGGGAATTCGGACTTGAACCTCCTACGGCAGGAATGCCGTCCATTACCTGCCCTACCAGTATTCCGGTTTTTATTTTTGCGGTAACTTCGGGTTTCCCGGAAACGTTAAGGTTAAAAGCCCATACGGAAAACGATTCCGGTCCGTTGGGTTTTCCGAGCCCGGGAATATCAACGCTGTCGTTGTGAATACCGTAAACCGATTCTTTGGAGAGGTAAGCAAAAGGCGGATAAGGCAGTGATGTTTTTTCCGGGTGTTCGGGATCGAAAGATTTAATCCTTTTGTATTCGTACATTCCCACGTTTGCAACGTATGCGGATTTCCCGTCCGGAGATAAAGTAATTCCGAAAGGGTACCTTCCGGTGGGAACGTTGTATAAGATCTTTTTTGTCGCGGTATTTATAACTATCATGCGGAAACCTATCTGGTCGACGGCATACAGCCTGGAACCGTCTTTATTTAAGATCATATCTCCTATGTAGCCGTCGGTATAATCCGCATCCGCGTTTTTTACGGAACAATCGATGTATCCTTTTCTTTTACCCGTCGAAAGATCGAAAATATAAATTTTATTATCCTCGCCTCCGGCAACGTACAAAGTTTTATTATCCGGAGATATTGCCAGTCCCATAAAAACATCGTCCAGGATCTTCTTGTTATTTTTAGCGCCGG
>JBJKOY010000406.1:0-9836 GCA_046706945.1 Ignavibacteriaceae bacterium
TCTTTTAGCCCACCTTGGGGCATGGTGAATGTTGATCCGCATGTAGGCCACCATGCCTCAAATGTTTATTGCCCGCGAAGTAATATTGTAAACTTGTCAACAATTAGCAATTAAAAAATTATGTTTAATCATTTTTTGTGATTACTATCGCATAAAAAGTTCATTTCATACAATTATTTCAAAAAACCGCGAACTATATGCGCCAATTGTTCAAATTCTATTAAAAATGCATCATGACCGTATATTGATTTGATTTCCTTATATTCGGAATCCGGAATCATTGATGCAATATCAATTTGCTCGTTAACTGGATAAAGGACATCCGAGTCTATCCCTATATTTAGCGACCTTGCTTTTATACTTCCCAGCGCCTCTTTAACGGTTCCCCGGTTAAAGCTGACATCGTGAAGGTCCATGGCCTTTGTTATTAGAAGATAAGTATTGGCGTCGAACCGGTTGACTAGTTTATTTCCCTGGTAGCCAAGGTAATTTTCAACCTGAAATAATTTCCCGTTCTCGCCCCCGCCGTTAAGCAATTCCCTTCCGAATTTTTTATCGAAAGATACGTCGCTTCTGTAACTGATCATTGCTATTTTCCTGGCAAGACTTAAACCGTTTCCCGGCTGAGAAACATAATTCCCGTTGTTCCAATCGGAATCGTTCTTAATGGCGTCCCTTGCTGTTTCATTGAGAGCAATAGCCCAAGCCGAATGCCTTGCCGCGGTTGCAATTGGTATAATCCTCCTGACCATGCCGGGAAACATAATGGCCCACTCCAGTACCTGCATTCCGCCGAGCGAGCCGCCGGCTATCGCCTCAATTGAATTGACGCCGAGATATTTCAATAGTTCGTACTGTACTTTTACCATATCCCGCACTGTGTATACAGGGAATTCCATTCCGTAAGATCTGCCGGTTGAAGGATTAATGCTTACCGGTCCAGTAGTGCCGTAACAGCCGCCCAGAAAATTCGGACAAATAACAAAATACTTTTCCGTATCGAATGCCTTTCCCGGACCGATCAAACCGTCCCACCAGCCGGTTCTTCCCAAAAACATTTTATTATATTTATTAAGGTACTCGTGCTCCCGCGAGTTCTTCAATTCTTCTTCTGTAACCGTGCCCGCCGCATGGGCATTTCCTGTTAAGGCATGGCAAACCAGAATTGCATTGGTACCCTCGCTGTTTAACCTTCCGTAGGTTTGATATGCAACCGAAACATTGTCCAGCTTTTGGCCGGAATCAAGATTCAGCGGTCTATTCTTGTCAAAGAATAAATGAAATTTTGTACATGCATTTATCTGCATTGGTTCTTTCAAGGTAACACTCATTTTAATGTCTTGGTAATATTATTTAAAATTAAATTTATATTTCTTTTAGGATACATGTTTTGACAACCATAACTTTTCCAAAATTAAGTCCAATTCAGTCGGGAATTATAAGCACGGCACTTAGCGGTTTCCGTGTTTATTTGTTTTTCAAAATAAGCCTCAAAAACGCTAAGATGCCGCAACTCTAAAGCCGTTGAATTGAGCGCCGTCCTTTAAAAATTATTAGACGGATACCTTATTATTCACGGCCGCCTTTATCGCTTCATCGAAGTCCAGGATTATGTCGTCAATGTGTTCCAGTCCGACGGATACCCTTACCTGCTCCGGTAAAACGCCTGCTTCAACCTGCTCCTTGTCCGAAAGCTGCTGATGCGTCGTAGACGCCGGGTGAATAACCAGAGTTTTTGCATCGCCCACATTTGCGAGAAGACTGGATAATTGAACGTTATTTGTAAATGCTTTACCCGCTTCAATGCCGCCTTTAATTCCGAATGATAACATTGAGCCGAATAAACCTTTTTTAAGGTATTTCTTCGCCGCATTATGATAAGGATGACTTTCAAGTCCGGGGTACCAGACCCATTCCACGTTCGGATTTTTTTCCAGCCATTGTGCAAGAGCAAGCCCGTTCTGCGAATGCCTTTCGATTCTTAAAGACAGTGTCTCCAGCCCCTGAAGCAGGAGGAATGAGTTGAACGGACTTAATGCCGGACCAAAGTCTCTGAGTCCTTCAACCCTGGCCCTAATAATAAATGCTATGTTCCCGAACTGCGAACCCTTTCCGAAAATTTCGTTGAATTTCAATCCGTGGTACCCGGGCGAAGGTTCGGTAAATACGGGGAAATTCCCGTTTCCCCAATCGAAATTTCCCGAATCTACGACTACACCGCCTATTGAGGTGCCGTGTCCGCCTATCCATTTTGTTGCGGAAGCAACAATGATATCCGCACCGTGCTCAATGGGTCTTACCAGATATCCCGCCGCGCCGAAGGTATTATCGACAATCAGCGGTACCCCGTGGCTGTGAGCGATATCGGCAATTTGTTTTATATCCGGGACGTTTAATCTGGGATTACCGATCGATTCTATATAAAGGGCTTTTGTCTTTGAATCTATCAATTTCTCAAACTCTGCCGGATCGTCGCCTTCGACGAATTTAACTTTGATTCCGAGCCGCGGCAAGGTTACTTTGAATTGATTATATGTTCCGCCGTAAAGCAGGCTGGTGGACACGATATTTTCTCCGGCTTGAGCAAGGTTAGAAACCGCAATAAACTGCGCCGCTTGTCCGGATGCGGTAGCCAGTGCCGCAGCCCCGCCTTCAAGAGCGGCAATCCTTTGTTCGAAAACGTCGGTTGTGGGATTCATGATACGCGTATAAAAATTGCCGAATTTCTGCAGAGCAAATAAATCGGCTGCGTGCTGGGCATCGTTAAAATTATACGACGTCGTTTGATAAATGGGCACTGCCCTTGCGCCGGTAGTAGGGTCGGGTTTTTGACCTGCATGCAGCTGCAGTGTTTCGAATTTGTATTTGCGTTCTTTTCCGTTTGTAGACATTTTTTTATCCTTTCGTTTATGTTGCGTTAATTACACTCTATCTCATCGTACCCCGTTTAATCATGAATCCCTCAGCCCGGTTCAAAAAAAAACCTCTTCGGGAAGATAACTCGAAGAGGTTTTTTAAACTTCTTCTCTCATCTTTCCCTTTTTTCGCCGCAAAAACCGGCGATGGGCAGGAGGTAGCACCATGTCCCCCGCTTGTAGCGGGGCGGTTGCTAAGGTTTCATCGGGCCTGATCCCTCAACCTTTCTCGATAAGAGTTTAAATATTTTAGATTAAATTTTACGTCATATTTTAAAAACTAAAAAACCCTTCTCGTTTTTTCGGGAAGGGCTACTTAAAATTCTTATTTAAATAATTTTAATATAATACCCTTCCGCGAGAATTGCGCATCATACAACAGCTGCACATTATCATAACAAGGGTAATATTTATATTTCGGCTTTTCATATTAATTAAAGGCAAAAATAATCATTAATAATTATGTTGTCAAGTGATTAAATTAAAACAGGCAATTAAATTTTTTGCATCGTAAGGTTGATCACGGTAAATACGGGTCATAAGTCTTTTCCAAAAGATGCGCTGTCTCGGGTCTGTTCTTTAACAGTTCCAATATGCCGTGAATTCCTATCCTTTCATGAAATACCGAAATTTCGTTCTCATCCTGATTTTTATTCGTTAAATAATTTTTGATTAGGATCGAAATTACCGCGGGAATATCTTCACTGGGAATATTTCTTAAATATTTTTTATCGTCGCATATCAAATCCCTCGCAAGTATGCCGTCCTCGCTTTTGCCGAACATAAGCTTAAGTTGATATACAGAATTTCCCTTGCCTTCAATGGATATTGAATAGCGGATATTTCTTGAGCAATGCCTTTCGCAGCCGCTGATTCCGATGGATACGCCTTCAACATCCGCATAACCCATTTCTTCCAGCCCCGACAGAAGGGGATGAAAATATTTTTCCGATTCGGCAACCGCTAAAGGACATGTATACAGGCCGACGCAGGCTTCGGAGTTTAACCGCAATTTGGAAAAATTTCCGTAATTATACTTACGGAGAATTGAATTCACGGTATTTTTTAAGGAACCGTTAATATCGGTAAAAATAATATCCTGCGAGGGCGCAATCCTCACGTTGGGTTTTATCTGCGAAACAATCTCGTCGATCATGGATTTTATTTTCCCCTGGGGGTTGGTGTCGGTAATTCTGCCGTTCTGAATCCATACTCCGAGACTCCAATTCCCGTCGTGTTGTTTGCTCCATCCGAGATGTTTGTTGATTTTTCCGAGTTCGATATCTATCGGCGGAAGAAATGAAATTCCCGAATTCCGCAATTGTTCCCTGAACCATTCTATCCCCGCATTTTTGACCTCTTCGAATATTGAGGTATCCAGTATCAAGGATTCCAGCGTGTGATCGGTACGTTCAAGTCCTTTTGCTGCGATGACGTTTTTTAAGCGCGCCCAATGCCTGTTTTTCCTGTCTCCCACCTGCTGTTGAATTGTCGCTATGGCATCGAGAGCCTTAATTACTTCTTCTTCTGAGCGGAATATTCCTAATGCTCCGGCAAGGGAAGGGAAGGTCGGCTTGCCGTTCTTTTGTCCCAGTCCTCCGCCGATATAAACTTGGAAACCGCTTACTTTTTTGTCCTCGAATAAGGGAGCAATTGCAGCATCGTTGGTAAGTATGTCCCCGCAATTGCACCTTACGTTTTTTTTCAGCTCTTCGTCAAAATAATAACCGCCTATTCCTATTTTAAATTTCCGGGGGAGCCCGTATTCGGAATATCTGAATCCGGTGTTCTCTTCGCCTGAAAATTTTTCCCCGAATATCCGGTAATGTTCCGATAGGGGAAGCTGAAAATATTTTCCGATTTTATGAGCCAGTTCGTTCGCGTTGAAAATATCCGATTTGTGAGGACAGGCTACCGGGTTCCTAGCGTTGTCGCCGCATCCGTTTAGAGACGGCTTGCCTATCTTAATTAAGCTCTTTACTAAGGGTAAAAGGTTTTTTTTAGAAACCCTGTGAAATTGAAAATTTTGTCGTGTCGTCAATCTTATCGACGGCGATCCTTCGTCCGATCTTGAATAAAGATCGGCCAGTCGACTGTATTGAAGCCAGTCCCCGGCGGAAATATCGCCTCCTCCCCAAACTGTATCTCTTACCATGAACGACCATTCCCTGGTACTTTTCTTAATAAGGTCCCGGTCGAACTGGATGTAGATTCCGTTGGGTTTGAGGTTGATTTTTAAGTCGGTTTCAACATCCGGCCTGGATAAGTCTTCCAATTCTTTTCTCAATTTGTCTCCGCCGAGCAACGCATTTTTTCGCTTTATATATTCCTGTTCGTTTAATTCTCTTTCGCCCAAAGCAATCTCAAGGTCGCCGAGACTAATGTCGTAGTTTAAAGTTTTAACCTTCTGCACTTTATTCCCGTTGTATATAATAAAAAAACCCTTCCTGATCGTCTCCGGAAGGGTTATGGTTTAAATTAAAAATTATTTATTAAATGATTATGTCTTTTTCTTCCGGATTGACGCATATATATAATCCGCACAACAACACATTGCCCGGTAAGATGAGTTCAGGTTAATATTTAAGATGTCCGCTTTCATATTGAGTGTGCGCAAATTTAATACATACGAAATTTTATATCAAATTATTTTTTCCTTTCGCGGGAAAATTGTCTTTATTTAATGAACTAAATCCTTTCCCCCGCAGCTTTCAAGAAATGCCTCAAACCTGCGGTGCCAACAAGTACCGCAAATTCTATTCGCTCCCGGTATACAACCTAGCCGCTTTATCGGCAGATGTGGTAATGCCTTTGATCATAGCCGAGCTGAAACCGTTATGTTCCATCTGATTCAAGCCGGAGATTGTTATGCCTCTGGGTGTAGTAACTTTGTCGACTTCACTTTCCGGGTGTGCCTGCGTATTGACGAGCAGTGATGCGGCGCCTTTTGCCGTCTGTGCGGCCATAAAAATGGCTTCTTCGGAATGGAAGCCGATCTCGATGCCTCCCTGCGAAGCTGCTCTGATTGCCCTTAGGAAAAAAGCTATCCCGCATGCGCATAATGCCGTTGCGGGTACTATCAAATCTTCGTCGTTTATTAAGGTTTTGCCCACCGAAGAAAAAATTTCCTCCGCAACTTTCAAGGCTCCGTTTGTTTTGGTATCGGAAGCCAGGCAGGTCATGGATTCGCGGATCGCAATAGCCGTATTCGGCATTGCCCGCACTACCTGTATTTTTTCGCCGATCGCTTTTTTAATTACTCTTATGCTTACGCTTGAGACGACGGAAATTAATATATGTTTTTTCTCGTCGAGACAAGGAGCAATCGAGACAAGCAAGTCATCAAGCTGTTTGGGCTGAACGGCCGCTATTATTATTTCGGAATTTTTCACCGCTTCAAGATTATCGGACGTAATCTTAAAGCCCTTCCCGGTTAAATCTTTAAGGGGGTCGATTTTTCTTTTCGTAATAAAAATATTTTCGGACGGAAATAATCCGGAGCCCACAAGGCCGTTTGCTATTGCCAGTCCGATATTTCCGCCTCCTAAAATTGCCACCTTCTTTTTTGAATCCATTATTTATGTCCTAAAAATTTTATAAAATATTATTGTTTATCTGCTTCGTCCAGAAGGAATTCTTTCATCCGGTCGTAGCTTGCGGGAATTTTGACGGCATGTTTTTCCTTCAGCATACACTCCGCAAGACGATCGGGTAAATTAATTTTTTTACCGGTAACCCCTGAAACAATATCCGCAAACTTGCCCGGATGGGCCGTCTCAAGTACTATTCCGCTGTACTTTTTTATACCCGTATCCCGCAGGTAATTTTTAAGCGCAAGGTATCCTACGGCGCCGTGCGGGTCGATTGTATATCCGTATTTATCATAAACTTCTCGGACAGCCGATTTGGTCTGTTCGTCCGAAAAACTTTTACTGTAAATATTCTGTCTGGCAGTCTGCACGTCGTAATCATACAATGCCTGTATTCGAGCAAAATTGCTCGGGTTCCCGACGTCCATTGCATTGGATATTGTTTTAACGGACGGCTTGGCTTCGAATATGCCGGTTTCGATATATTTCGGGAAAACGTCGTTTATGTTGGTAGCAGCGATAAATCTGGCAACCGGAAGACCCATCTCTTTTGCGAAAAGTCCGGCCGTTAAGTTTCCGAAATTTCCGCTCGGAACAGATATTATAAGCGGAAGCGATTTGTCTTTTACCTGTGCGAAGGCACGGAAATAATAAAAAGACTGGGGCAGGAGTCTTCCGATATTTATCGAGTTGGCGGATGACAGCGGCATTTTGTCCGACAGGCTTTTGTCGAGGAAAGCTTTTTTAACCAACCGCTGGCAGTCGTCGAACGTACCTTCAACCTCAAGTGCTTTAATGTTTCCTCCGAGGGTTGTCAACTGCTGTTCCTGAATTTTGCTGACCTTATTGCTCGGGTAAAGGAGAACAACTTTGATCCCGTCGACATTGTAAAAGCCGTTCGCCACAGCACTGCCCGTATCGCCGGAAGTAGCCACAAGTATTGTAATGTTTTTCTTCGCTTCCCTGTTGACGTAAGCCATCATGTTTGCCATAAACCTGGCTCCGAAGTCTTTAAAAGCCAGCGTAGGGCCGTGGAATAATTCAAGAACTCCGGTCTGCTCATCAAGCGGCGCAAGCGGAGCATCGAAAGTCATTGATGCGTCGATTATATTCCTGAGACTTTCTCCCGGGATTTCGTCCTGAAGCAAGGCCGACGAGATTTCGAAGGCCAATTCCCGGAACGTTAGTCTCCCGGTTTCTTTAAAAAAGTCCGCGGGCAATTTCGGAAATGCCGAAGGCATAAATAGCCCCCCGTCGTCCGATATGCCTTTCATTACCGCTTCTTTAAAAGAAACGCTTAAGTCTTTATTATTCGTGCTGTATAATTTCATCCCGTCATTTTACCTTATTGAAAAAAATTATCCGATAACAACCGGACCCTTCTTATTTATTTTGGAAATATAAAGATCTCCTTTAACTTTTATCGATCTCAAAGCCCTTCTCATTTCATCGCCGACAATTTCAGCGGTCCGCTTGGATTTGCTGAAAGCAAAAACGGAAGGTCCGGATCCCGATATACTGCAGCCCAATGCTCCCGCTTCAATTGCGGCATTTTTTATGTCCTCAAACCCGGGAATTAAAATAGATCGTATAGGCTCAATTATTACATCCTGCAAGGATCTAGCAATCAGCCCGTAATCGCTGTTGACTAATCCGGCAACCAGTCCGGCAACGTTTCCCCATTGTTTTACGGCATCGGAAAGAAGGATTTGCTTTCGCAGTATTTTTCTTGTGTCCGCAGTATTTATTTCCAGATGGGGGTGGATAATAGTCGAATAAAGATTCGGCGGAGTTTCTATATTTATTACGTCTATCGGGGTCAAACTCCTTACTATGACGAAACCGCCCATCAGGCACGCGGAAACATTATCCGCGTGAGGAGTGCCGCCGCAGGTCAGCTTCTCGCCTTCAAGCGCAAAAGGCAAAAGATCCGTTTTCGAAAGAGGCCTGTCCAGAATTTCGTTCAGCGCAAACACGCTGGCTACCGCGCTTGCGGCGCTTGATCCGAGACCGCTTCCAAGCGCCATTTTCTTCCTCAATTCCATTTCTATGCCCTGATTGAAGCCCAGGTGATTAGCAAACGAAATAAGAGACAAACCCGCAGTGTTCTTTTTAGGATCAACCGGGAGCCGACCTCCGTCGCCGGAAATTTTAGTTATCTTTATCCCCGGCCTGTTCTTAATTTTCAGAATTACCTCGTCACCGGGCCAGTCAATTGCATATCCCATTATATCGAAACCGCAGCTCACGTTTGTTACGGAAGCGGGAGCGAAGACTTTAATCGTTTTTTTCATTTTGCTGGTTCTGTATTTCTTAATATGGTTAAATTTTAACGCTTATTTGCCGCTGTTAAAAACCGCTTCCCCGTAACAAACGGATTTTTACCGCAAATCCGCAAAATATTAAGGGATCAAAATTCCTTTTGCTTTCATTAATTCCGCGCATAGAAGAGCGCCGCCCGCCGCTCCCCGATTCGTATTATGCGATAGGAGAACGAATTTATAATCAAATAAGTTATCCTCTCTTAACCGTCCTACGGAAACGGCCATTCCTTTGTCTATGTTCCGGTGAATCCTGGGCTGGGGATATTTATCTTCCTCGAAATAATAAATCGGGTGCTTCGGAGCGGTCGGCAAATCGTATCTTTGAGGTTCGGCCGTAAAATTTCTAAAAGCCTTTTTAATTTCTTCCACGGAAGTTTTCTTCTTTAGCTTTACCTGAACGCATTCGAGGTGGCCGTCGACTACAGCAACACGGTTGCACTGTGCGCTGACCTTGATATCCAGATCCTCAATATGATCTCCCGCTAATTTACCGAGAATCTTTCGGGGTTCGCTTTCAAGCTTCGGTTCTTCCCCGGAGATGTAAGGAATAACGTTGTCGATTATGTCCAGACTCGAAACTCCCGGATAACCGGCCCCCGAAAGCGCCTGCATCGTTACAACGTTTACCGCTTCCAGTCCGAAATTATCTTCCAGAGGTTTTAAAGCCAAAACCATTCCTATCGTGGAACAATTCGGATTAGTTACTATGCACCCGCCGTTATAATCCTGCTTTTTAACCAGTTCCAAATGCTCGGGGTTAATCTCGGGCACCAGCAGCGGTACGTTTCTATCCATCCGGTGGTTTTTTGAATTTGATACTACTATAAAACCTTTTTTTGCAAATGCCTCTTCAACGGGACCGGCTACGCTTGAATCCAATCCGGAAAACACTATCTTACTTTTTAAAATCGGCTCGCATTCGTTTACAGTCAGCCCTGCCACATCCTGCGGAAGCGGCGAAGACAATATCCAGTTGACTGCGTCTTTATAAAGTTTGCCTGCGGACC
>JBJKOY010000407.1:0-4118 GCA_046706945.1 Ignavibacteriaceae bacterium
GATTCCTTATTTATAGGCACAGGCGGCAGCGGAGTGTGGGTAAGACCGGTTTCGGAGATAATTTCGTCCGCGGGAAGGCCGTTAAGCGGTCTGCCGGCGAAATTCGGTCTCGACAACAATTATCCGAATCCGTTTAATCCCGTTACAAAAATAAGGTATCATTTGCCTGAGTCCGGGCTAGTCTTATTAAAAGTATACGATATCCTGGGAAGGGAAGTGACAACGCTGGTAAACGAGGAAAAGCCCGCCGGAAGCTATGAAGTTGATTTTATTCCTGGGTATTTATCAAGCGGTATATATCTCTATCGCATAACAATCCGTAGGGATAATATTCAGGCCGGGGATTATGTTAGCGTTAAGAAGATGATATATCTTAAATAGTATTTTAACCCTATAGGTTATTTTATACATTTAAATTTAAGGAGGAAATTATTTGAAAAATATTTCCTGCTTTGTATTTTACCTTTTCCTATTTATAAATGTACCGGTTATTCCCGGTACGGTTACGATTATTTTCGACGATGATTACGTGATCGATTGCGAATTTTCGTTTATTCCGTTCTGTTACGGAGACAGGGAAGAATGCGAAATAACGTATTTCGAATCAAACGGTAGGTGGGAAAGATACTACTGTAAAATCCCTTTCCCGGATTTTATCCTTCGCCGACATATTACAAGTGCTACTCTTTCCGTATTTAAAATCCGGGATTCTCTAAGCAGTACTGGTCAATCTTTCAGACTGGCGGTAAACCGTCTGTCTGAGCCGATGACGGAAATTTATGAGCGTACTGCCGGGGATAACATTACTCCTCCGGCTCATTATATCTCTCCTGTTTATGCCGTTTCCGACACTGTTGCAGGCGATTTTGAAGGCCGGATCGATTTACGGATCGATACCCTAGTTCAGGGCTGGTTAAATGAGGAGTACGCAAATAACGGATTTTTAATCAGGATGTATAATGAAGGGGATCCGGGATTTTCACAAAGAATCATAATTTGCCAATCTTCGTTTGAAAATGAGGAAAAAAGGCCTATATTAAAAATTACAGGTCCCGAACTTCCGGATACTTTAATCCGTGTACTACCTACTCCGGTAAGATTTAAATCCGATGGCTATGATAAATCATATTTTCTCGCCCAAAATTATCCGAATCCCTTTAATCCTTATACAACAATAGAATATACCGTTCCTCATAATAGTTATGTGTCGCTGGCTGTTTATGATATCCTTGGGCGGAAGGTGAAGGACCTAGTCAACGAAGTAAAATCCGCAGGTAAGTACGAAATCCGACTTAGCGGATACGGTATTCCAAGCGGGGTTTATTTTTATAAATTAACTGTCAGAACCGCTGACCGAAATATGATTTTATCTTCAAAAATTAAAAAATTAATTCTCGTAAAGTAATTTTACAGATATCTGCTTAGATTAAATGAGAATTCGGTATAATATATTCGAATTCCATATTTATGGAAAATTGTATTGCAATAACCCTTAGAAATATATTAACTTTGCGTTTACATTTGTTAATAATATCACGAATAAACTCAAAAAAATATGGCGGAACAACAAACCTTTGAGAAACATTACTTTTCCGACTATACATACATATTGTTTAAGTGGAAAAAATTCTTAATAATCAACCTTTCTATAATCCTTGTTTTATCGACCGTAATAGCTTTTTTGCTGCCCAAGGTATATAAGGCCTCGGCAACAATTATGATCCCTCCGAGCGAAGAAACAAGCGGATTAAGCGGTTTAACCAGTCTGCTTGGGAACAAATCTTCACTCATGTCTCTCGGAGCCAGGGCATTCGGCATGTCAAATACGTCCGAGGACGTACTTCTGGGGATTATTAACAGCCGTACTGCTCTAACCGATGTAATTGACAGGTTCGATTTAATGAAATATTATCAAATTACCGATAATAATTTGGACAAAGCTCTCAAAGCTTTCAGAGGCGACATATCTTTCGACCCCAACGAATACGGAATGATAGTATTTAGCGTAATTAATAAAAATCCCTTTGTAAGTGCCGAAATAGCAAACTATATGGTTCATTTGGTGGACAGCCTGAACATTAAATATAATATTGAAAGGGCCAGAAATAACAGGATTTTTATCGAAAAGAGATATAACCAGAATATGAGGGACCTTAGGAGGGCCGAAGACTCGCTATATGATTTTCAGAAGAAATACGGAATTGTTGCAGTACCGGAACAGCTGGAAGTAACCGTTAAGGCGGCTGCCGAGGTCGAATCCCAGCTGAACCAGAAAGAAATGCAGGCTTATTTTTTAGCGCAGCAATTCGGCAAGAATTCTCCGCAGTACCTAGGGGTTCAGGCCGAAATAAATCTCTTAAAACAAAAGGTTCAGGAAATGAAAGATTCTCCGAACTTAAGCGCTACTTCAAACGTACTTTATCCGTTTAAAGAAATGCCGGATATCGCGATTCAATATCTTAGGGTGTACAGTGAAGTCAAAATTCAGCAGGAGCTTTCGGAAATCGTAATGCCCATGTACGAGCAGGCAAAAGTAGAGGAGCAGAAAAGCATTCCGACGATTATGGTTGTGGATAAAGCCGTACCCCCCGAATTAAAATACGGTCCTAAAAAGTCTCTTATTATTCTCGGTGCGCTGTTTATATTTTCGTTTTTGTTGATTCCATTTGTATTTTGGGCTGATAGTGCGGTAACGCGCGGGAATTATAGGAATCCTCTTCAAGAAAAAGAAGCAAACTTCTTTAAAAAGATAATTAAATTTTATAAGATAAGATTTTAATAAATATGGTGTTTTTATTAGTTACTCTGGTAGCTATACTCGGGATAATATTGGGCAAATTGTTCCTGGGGAAATGGACCAACCATTTGGCTATTTATTGCATAATTTGGTATGTCTTAATTAATTTTTATGAACTAAAACTGCTTCCTTATATAAACATTATACCGATGGCATGGTTCTATATGGGAGCTGCATTTTTATCCTTTTTGCTTGGTATCGTTACAGTGGTAAGTGCGAAAAATAGATTTAATAGCATTCCGGTTTTATCAAAAGTAGCAATTACATCCCTTCCCATATTCTCTGATAACGGAAAAACCGTAAAATATGCTATTATAATATTTAGCGTTATAAGTATTTATGCAGGTGTCCAGAATTGGATGATATTAATAAAGTTATTCGGAAGTATTCCGGCAGTGCTGTTGAATGCTAATCAAATCTACATATTAAATTCCCAGGGCGGGGGAATAAAAGGCGTGGTTCCTTTTATTTCCAACTTCGGATATGTTGCAGTATTTTTTGCGGGGATTTATACTGCTTATAAAGGAAAATTTTCACCCTTAACTTTTTTACCGTTTATCGGAGTTATTATAAAAGAATTGGCGATAATAGGCAGGGCCGGAATGTTGTTGGCTTTACTTGAGTTTTTATTCACCTTCATTCTTTTTAGGCATCTTTTATCCGGAGATGCTTCAAGAAAATTCAAATTTTCAAAAGTTAACGCCATTATAGCTTTTATATTTCTAATAGTTTTTTTTGTGGGAAGCGCCTCGGTGGTTAGACTCGCAAGAAATCCGAGTGAAAATTTCATAGGTGCAAATACCGGTCTTAATAAATTTAAAAAGAATATTTTTATAACTCCAACGCTTTATCTTTATCTTAGCAGCGATGTCGGCGTATTAAGCAAATACCTTCAATCGGGAGGAGAGAATACCGAGTTCGGGCAAAATACTTTTTTAACTGTGTATCACGTTCTTGGAAAATTAGGTTTGTTGAAAAGACCTTCCGATTATCAAAAGGGGTATTACATTCCGATGTGGACGAATACCGGCACGTATATTCGCGAATTAGATGCAGACTTCGGAGTAACGGGAACTTTTTTAGGACCTTATTTACTAGGGCTTTTAATGACATGGCTCTGGTTTAAATTTTACGAACAGAAAAGTTTGATTATTTTAACATTTTTAGTATATCTATACCTAATTGTGGGATTTTCATTTTTAGTCATGATTACAAGAACCAGCTATTGGTCGATAAGTCAGGTTTTAATTATTTTGAGTATACCGATTCTAGAGAAAATTTCTTTAGCCGCTAATTTCAAATCAAAATTAAAATTGACGGA
>JBJKOY010000408.1:0-1078 GCA_046706945.1 Ignavibacteriaceae bacterium
CGGTCGGGTACTATATAATAAGTAAGACCAAACAATCCGGATCAATTTCTAAAAATGCCGGCAGCAATTCCAATCCCATGAAAAAGAAGCTGGAGCAGACATATCATTCGAATACCGGAAATCCTACCGGGTCACTTGTAAATATTGTTTATTACTAAACGGTCTTTACTGCAACGCACATCCTGCCTTCTTAATAATTTCTTAATTTGAAATCCACATCTCCATCCGTTTATTTACGGATGCAAATAATTATATCAAAGAGGATTTCATGAAAAATCTTTTCCACGTCTCTGCAATTATAATTCTTTTTACCGCATTTACGGCCGCACCGGGAAAAATGATAGAAAAAAATTCCGTAACCCTTCCCAAATACGATCATATAGTAGTCGTAATTGAAGAAAATAAAGATTATTCTCAAATAGTCGGCAGTAAGGACGCTCCATATATAAATAAAGTTCTTATTAAAGAAGGAGCAAATCTTACCGGGATGTACGCGGAAGAACATAACAGCGAGGGGAACTATTTTTGGTTCTTTTCGGGCGATAATCAGAATGTAGGTTTTTACGACGTCATTCCCGATTCCCGTAACAATCCGCTGTATCCCTTTCATTCGGAAAACCTGGGAGAAGAACTTATAAATAAAGGATATACTTTTAACGGGTACTCCGAGAGTCTTCCGGAAATAGGTGATACCGTTTCCAGAACCGATATCTATGCCAGGAAACATGTTCCGTGGATAAGTTTCGCAAACATCCCGAACGGCAGGACAATTAAAACATCCACGAACCTTCAGTTCAAACAGTTTCCGTCCGACTTTAATAAACTGCCCACTGTAAGTATCGTAATTCCGAATCTATACGACGATATGCACAGCGGAAAACCTTCGGTGAGGGTAAAAAAAGGAGATCTCTGGCTGAAAAAAAATCTGGATAGATATTACCGGTGGGCTAGAACCCACAACAGTCTCTTAATAATCACCTTCGATGAAAACAGCAACAAAATACATTACAACGGTTTGACAAATCCGGCAAGCGATCAGCACGATATTAAAAACAGAATTCCGACCATAATTGCAGGA
>JBJKOY010000409.1:0-2172 GCA_046706945.1 Ignavibacteriaceae bacterium
ATCCTGTCCCATCCCGCCAGAGCGACCTGGAAGTTTGCCCATAAAGCGGCAAGCTGTCTAAGCGGGTTGTAGAAGCTGGTGATGTAAGCCAAGAAGCTTATTAAAAGCCCTATAGTAAATTCGTTTCTTGAAATTAGGTAAATTCCGAAGGTTAGGACTAACATCTGCCCGATATTGGAAAAGAAGCCGTATACCGGCATGAGTAAATTGTTTGCCAGTCCCGCCGAGACAGAATTTTTGTAATTCTCTTGATTTGAAATGTTGAACTTATCCCTGAAAAAATCCCGGCGGTCGAAGGCGACTATAACTTTAAAATTATTCAGACTCTCCTGTACGGCCGCGCTCAGGTACCCGGTACTCTGCATGCTTAGCGTATTTTTCCGTTTTATCCACGGAGAAACAAAGCGCGTAAAGACCCAAATTAATAATGCCGGGGCGAGCGCGGCTGCTCCGAGGGGAAGGTTAATGGCAACTAAAAAAATTGCGGAACCTATCATTATCAGTATGGAGCGTACGAACTGCATCAGGGACTGGGAGAAGAATTGATTTATCTTGTCCGTATCGTTGTTGATTCTCGATATAAGATCCCCTGCCTTATTCTGGTTAAAGAAATCCAGGGGGAGCTCCTGCAGTTTATTAAAAAGGAGATTTCGCAGGGTATAAAGCATCTGCTGCCCGACCGTACCCATTAATTTGGTTTGTATGTAACCCGCGAAAAAAGATATTGCGTACATTATCAGAAGTATCCCGCTGAAAAGCAATACTCCGCGGTATTCCTTGGTGCGGATATAATTATCTACCGTGTGCCCGATTATTATCGGGCCGAGAAGATTGAACACGGCCGTTACAATCATTGCGATAAAAGCCGTTACGAGGATTTTCTTCTCTTCCAGCACGTGCCGCAGCAGGTTCCTGAGCGCGTCCAGCGTTGATCTCTTTTCTTTCGGAGTCTCCGAATCGAGGTTAAGATTGTAATTCATAATAGTTCGTGCTTCGTTGAGAATTATAAATCTGAACATATTCCGGACATGTTTTCATAAGGTCTTCATGTCCGCCTTCCGCGATTACCTCGCCCTCCATAAGGAGTATAATCCGGTCGTATTTTTCGACGGAGGCAATTTTCTGGGTTATGGAGACCAGAGTTATGTCTTTGTAATTATTCGTTACGTTCGACAAAATTTTCTGCTCGGTTTGATAATCGACCCTTGCTGTAAAGTCGTCAAGGAATAAGACCCGGGGGTTAAGAGCTAAAGCGCGCGCGAGCATTATACGCTGTTTCTGGCCGCCGGAAAGACTCGTCCCGCGCTCGGAAACAACGGTATTGAGCTTGTCCGGAAGCGAATCGACAAAATCCTTAAGTTCGGCGGTTTCCACTGCTTTCTCTATCGACTCGTCCGTAACCTTTGTGTTGAAAGCAATATTTTCTTTCAGGCTCACGTTGAATATTATGCTGTCCTGAAATACGATACCTACCTGTCCGTGGAATATCTCATTTTTATAATCGTCTATATTCCTTCCGTCGAATTTTACCGTACCCGAGTTTTGTTTTATCAGTCCGGTCAGAAGGTAAAGCAGCTGGGTCTTTCCCGCCGCGGTGGGTCCTATTACGGCCGTATTCGAACCGGCTGCGATATTAAAGGACACGTTTTTAAGTACGGGAACCCCGCCGTAAATTACGTTTACATCTTTAAGCTCGATATCTCCTCTAAGGCGCTCTTCCTCTGTTCAGGCATTTATTTTCTCTTCGGCTTTAAGCTCCCGGTCAATTCTTTGATAAGAAACCGACGACCGCGCGATCACGTTGCTCATAAAGCCTATAATAATTATGGGGAAAATTAGAATGCTGATATAGCTGTTGAAGGCGGCAAAATTTCCGAGCGTCATATTTCCCGTAATGACAAAGTGGCCTCCCAGGGCAAGTACGGAGAGGGTAGCCAGGTTTGCAACGAAGGTAATAACGGGTATTAGGGTCGCAAATAATTTTACGACGGATACCCCGATATCCTTTGCTTCCGTACTAGCATCCATAAATTTTAAATATTCAAAATGCTGCGAATTTAGAACCCGGATTACAGCCGCTCCGAGTATGCTTTCATTAATGACTTTATTCAGCCAGTCGATTACTTCGCGGCCTCTTTTAAAAAGCACCCTCACTTTTTTCAGCACTACCGC
>JBJKOY010000410.1:0-3018 GCA_046706945.1 Ignavibacteriaceae bacterium
GCATAGGACACAGAAAACGCCAGGTCGGCAGCGCTCCAATTTTCACCCGTTCCGTCAGGCTGATCGGGTGTGGTAACTTCGGATGTTCCGTAATCCAATTGATCTATGCTTAAAGCAACAGCATCATCTTCATCTATTTGATAATTTAAACCGAACCAATTAAGCTTTGTACCGGCTATCCATTGCGAAAAAGAGGCGGCAAATTCAATTCGGCCTATCCTTGAAAGTCCCCCGGGATTCCAATATGCAGTTGTTACATCATTAGCTACGGCAGTAAAAGCTCCGCCCATACCGGCAGCGCGCGGGCCAACCGGAATTGTAAGAAAGTCGGCAGCTGTCGTTCCAACCTTGGACTGCGAAAAAATTATTCCGCTAAATAATATTATTAAAATTAATACTTTTGTTTTTATCATTGTTTAAAGCTCCGTAATATTCACGCCTGCCGTTATTTTATTATTGCTATTTTCCCGATTTTTTTGTCACCGGTATTATCAACTTGCACAACATAAAAATAAACACCGTATGCAACTTCCAAATTTTCGCTCGTTCTTAAATCCCATTGAACCGTTCCGTTATTTAAATTTCCCGAGTGCTGTAGAGTTCTTACTTCATCACCTGCCGAAGTATAAATGTGGATTGTACAATTGGGCGGAAGATGCGTAAAGTATAGAACTCTTTCACCTCTTCCTCTTATTCCGGAAGGCAGGGGCTGTTCATAAACATCCGTAACAACATATGGATTTGGTACAACCTTTATTTTATCTAACTGCTGCTTTATTGTCGATTGGTTAACCGAAGCGCCTATGGTTGTATATGTAAATTTGTCTTTAGCGGAAAGAGGTTTTGTGAATGACAGCTTTAATGTATCGCCGCCTTTATTCACATATGAAGAATCATTTCCAAGAAATTGCATATCCCATGAAATTACACTCCCGGAGGAATCAGAAATTATGACTACATTATTTTTCGATAATGTATCTGATTTCCCGGTAGGAGGTTGGGTCATAGCATACTGAACTCTAATCGGATGATTTCGATCTGTGACGTCATATATTTTGAAATTAGTTCTTATCGTCTTAACATTAATCCCATTGTTTTTTAAAACGGCTAATACATTTGAGGTATCATTATAAGCGTCTGAAAAAACGAAGATATAATCTTTTGGAAATCTAATACCTTGTAAATTTTTACTTGGAAATGCGAATTGTGTAGCAATATATACCAAATTATTATTACTATTATTTATCCAGCCGGATTTTGAAGAGTCCAAAACTATACTGCTAACTCTCTGGTAAGAGGTATCAATAGACAGCCTCACTCCGTCAGCTATAATTCCATTTGTCGGTAAAAGCTTAGCATTTTTCAAGATATAGCCGCCGTTCCCTGTATTCTGGATATTATAAGAATAAGCTATATGAACACCACTCTTTAATGAATCGTTAAAAGTAACATTGAATGTTGAATCTCCAATTAAAGTTGGATTTACTATTTCGTAATATGGAGTTGCTTCGGAATTCCCCGCTGTTCGAGTAAGTTGTGTGCCGGCTTTGGGCGGAACATATCCAAGTACGGGAGCATTTGGTACGACCGCCGCAGTATTAATATCGGTAGTTATATTGCCGTTGGCATCTTTTGAAATATAGTGTGTGTTTTCAGTCGGGAATATATCAAGCGAAGTCTCACCCTTAGTATATGCTACTACAGCGTAATAATATGTCCTTCCATTTGTTAGATTTTTATCAACATAAGAATTTTGTATGCCTGAATCATCACCAAGGAAATATGGAGCTCCGTTTGTAAGCTGATAAAGTGTTGGCGACGAGTTAAAGTAGCCTGTAATCCCATCAACCAAATCACATTGAAAAATAGGTTCATAAAATACTTTTTGCCCTCTACCATCGGAAATTTGAAGCGCATCAGAAAAGTCGGGGTCTGTGCCTCTGTATATTTTATACCCTTCAAATTCAACTTTTTTGGTAGTCTTGTCAATCGTATGTTCGGCCACTCTATCCCAGTAAAGGGTAACCTGCTTATCTCCTGGCACAGCAGTTAATGTCGGTTTATCGGGGGGCTGCGGGAAGTTGTAATTAGCAGTATAAATAGTTTGAGCGATTTTTTTAGTTTTTATGGTTTCAAAAAGATTATCACCGAACAAAAGCGCAAGTGAAAATCTTTCGGTACTCCCTGCAAGAAGAGGGAAATAACCCGAAGCAACTATAAAGTCGCCGTCTTCTCCTTTAGTTGCCGTATTATTTACAACAGAAGCAGGCACGTCAAAATAACCGGGATGCATCCTTCGCCACATATCAACTTGATCGGACATCTGGATTGCACTGGCAGGAGTAAAGTATTCAAAACTTGTTAAACCAATCTGGTCTGATTCATCAACATCCGTCTTATCTATATCAGGTTCGCCGGGTTCGCCGGTATCAAGCAGTCCGTAAATATTTATTTTTGATGAATCAACCGGGACCCCCGGAACGACACCGGGTTTTTGGTAACCCGAAGTCGGTTTACCGTCACCCTCACCGAAATCACCGGTTTGCGGTTTTCCATCCAACCCGACATCATCAGTCAATTGACTCCAGTTATGATTGTTATCAATACCATCGTCGCGAGCTTCATCAATCATCGGATCGTTAAGCCCGGTTCCGTCAATATAATCCTAATGCTGGATAGGATTTAAAGTATCTATTAATACAACACCCTGCGGAGATTTCTTTAACTGCCTATAATCCAGGATATAATTTTCATCAATAATACCGTTTAAATTATTGTCAATTCCATCATACGCATTAGGATTAACGGTTCCATCCGCCTGTAAGTTTCCCTCTTGAAGTACAGTAGTACCGGGAATTAACTTAAAAGGAACTCCCATCGAATAAACAGTTACCGTACTATCAGGCATTATATAAATTGATCTTTTATATGTTTTAGGATCAATTAAAACCAATTTATCTCCGGCTTGAATTTTTCTCGGATCAAAATCGGATGCAGTAAAATACGGAGCATTAATTG
>JBJKOY010000411.1:0-2638 GCA_046706945.1 Ignavibacteriaceae bacterium
ACTTTTGCTAAACTTAAGACAATTTAAAATGAAAAAGATTTTAGTCATAGATGATCTTCCCGAAAACGTGTTCATGATACAGGACCGTCTTGAACAGGAAGGTTACAACGTAATAACCGCATACGACGGGAAAACGGGACTGGAGAAGGCTTTTTCCGAATTGCCGGATTTAATCCTTTTAGACGTCATGATGCCCGATATGAGCGGTATCGAAGTCTGCCGACTTTTGGTTAAAGACCACAAGACATCGAAAATACCCATTATTCTTGTTACCGCAAAAAGCGGCGCCGCGGATACAAAAGAAGGGCTTGAAGCCGGCGCTTTCGATTATATTAAAAAACCCTTTAACCGCATCGAACTGCTGGCACGCGTAAATTCGGCGCTGAAATTATCGGACTCTCAGAAAATGTTCGTCGAGGCCGAAAAAGTTAATACTTTCGCGGCTACGGTGGTAACCACGAACCACAAAATAAAACAGCCCCTTACTTTAATTAGCTTATCTACCGCAGCGATCAAGAGAGAACTTAAAAAAGAAGAAATTTCGAAGGAAGCGATTCTAAAGAGACTGGAATATATAGACTCGGCAATCAGAGAAATAACGGACGTACTGAACCAGCTTAATGCGATAAAAAAACCCGTATTTTCCGAATACTTCAAAAATATTAAAATGGTGGACTTCAACGACAACGAAGAGCAAGGGTCAGATTAATTTTTGAATTGTTTCCAGCAGGGTATCGAATTCGTAAGGTTTGGCTACCAAGGCATCTGTTGAGGAATAGAGTCGATTTAACAAGGGGTACCCGCAGTAGATTATCTGAATTAAAGATTTTGATATAAAAAATCAAACCCTCTCTAAATCTCTCCCTTGGGAAGCATAGGCGTCAATTTAATTTGATTCTTTCATAATGTAAGTTATCATATTATAATCAATTGACAGCATGATAATGTTAAAGTTATTTTTATCGCTTACGTGATAAGCCCTTCTCTTTTCAAAGGAAGGGTTGACATCGCCACTCACATTGTGATCGCAACGCGATATGTGGGATGGGCTTATGAGTTTAATATTCCCTCAAACCCTCTCCTACCTCTCCCTTGGAAAGAGAGAGGTTTTTTCTCAATTATATCATTACATTTTTCATCCTGTCAAGAACATTTTTATGTCATTTTAATTTTTTATATAATTTTATTTTAATAAATCAATTAAGCTGACGCCTATGGTGGGGAGGGGCGATACTCTGCGGCTGTTTTAATATTTAAATTTCTGTACGGAGTTACATGTCAAGATGATTAATGAAACGTAATTAATTAAAATAAGTCTTTCCCTATCCAAGGGAAAGGTTGGAAAGGGTTCCCTCCGTAAGAATTATTGTTTTGCCGGAATAAGTTAGAATATTATCTCAGAACTTAATAAATGGGTTTCAAATGAGCTTAAATAAGAGAGTGGAACTTGCAGGAATAGCGAAATCAATTTGCAGGGAATTAAGAAAAAATCCGACAAAGGCCGAAATAATTTTATGGGAAAGTCTGCGAAGAAAAAAAATTTGCGGTAAAAAATTTTTAAGGCAATTTCCTTTCTTCTACGATATAACGGGTAGGAATCATTTTTTGTGGGCGATTTTTACTGTCATGCGGAAAAATTAATTGTAGAACTGGACGGTGTATATCACAAATATAGATTAAAAAAAGATGAAGAAAGAACCATGATCCTGAACAATCTTGGCTTACGGGTAATTCGTTTTAAGAATGAGGACGTTATTAATAATACGGAATATGTTTTATCTGAAATAAGGAGGTATTTAAGAAGTTAGTTAAAATACAAGCTTAGAAGCAACGACAACGAAGAGCAAGGGTCAGATTAATTTTTGAATTGTTTCCAGCAGGGTATCGAATTCGTAAGGTTTGGCTACCAAGGCATCAATACCTTCGCTTTTATAATTTCTGTCGCCGCTGAAAGAAATGCTTCCGGAAGATAAAATGATGGGGATGTTAAAGTTAAGTTCCCTTATTTTACCGATGCATTCCAGACCGTCCATTTCGGGCATATTATAATCGATGATGGCCAAATTTACTTTGATCTCTTCCGTAAGGACTTTTAGGGCTTCAACTCCCGATATTACCTTTATTACGTTGTACCCGTACGACTCAAGCAGTTCGGCCAGGAGGTCCCTCAGCATGATTTCATCGTCGGCAAGAAGTATGATTTTTTCGGCTGTGCTCTTTTTGGCGTTCTTTGCCGGTTCATACGCCGGGATGAAGACGTCGAAAGTAGTCCCGACATTTAATTTGCTGGAAACCTCAATAATACCCCCGTGCGCTTTGATTATTCCGTATGTTACGTAAAGCCCCAGGCCGGATCCCGATCCGGAAGCTCTGTCCTTAGTAGAAAAATAAGGGTCGAATATTTTATTAATATTTTCTTCTTCTATTCCCGTTCCGTTGTCCTTTACCGTAAACCAAGCGTAATTCCCCTCGTCGAGCATGGGATGGTTCATTATGTTTTTATTGTCGATTGTAATATTGCGCGCCTTCAGCAATAATTCTCCCTTTTCTTCTATTGCCTCTTTGGCATTAACGCAGAGGTTCAGCAGCACCTGGTAGATCTCGGTGCCGTTGCCCAGTATATCGTACAGGTCTTCGC
>JBJKOY010000412.1:0-3439 GCA_046706945.1 Ignavibacteriaceae bacterium
TATATGCAAAACCCTACGGTAATCCGACGGGTGTTAAATCTATGCCGGTTAATAACATCCCTACGGAGTACAAATTATATCAGAATTATCCCAATCCTTTTAATCCCGTAACAACAATAAAGTATGACGTACCTAAATCCGGTTTGGTAACAATTAAGGTTTATGATCTATTGGGAAGGGAAGTAAAATCACTTGTGGATGAACGGAAAAGCCCCGGGAGCTACAGCGCGGAATTTAATGCTAATAGTCTTTCAAGCGGCGTATATTTTTATACGCTTAGGGCAGGGAATTATTTATCAACAAAAAAGTTGGTTTTGATGAAGTAGGATTTCTCAGCCAAAGGAAAAAATTTACATAGATATTTCTTTTAAATATCGTTACCGAGCGATTTACAGAAGGTATCGGGATGGTGAAAATGCATCTGTCTATTCAAGACGGAGGACTTTGGGGATTTTTCATAGATGTAATGGGTTTCGGAAACATTGATTTCGAATTAACCGGGATTTCCAAAATTAATGATGTCTCTACGAATTCGGGCATTGCCGATACCCGGAATAAATAAAACATTCCGATAAAAAACCTTAAAGAGAAAGATATCTGCCTGTAATCGGCTTGAGTATTATTTAAAGTACTTTCTTTTTTGAAAATAATTCTGTCCGTTCTACAACGCCATATTATTGCACTTATCGCATTCCGGCAATTTTAAGATTTTCAATTTCATAACCGCTCTCCCGGCGGCCTGCCTTGAATTTCATGTGCTCCAATACATTGTTTAAATAAAAACAATTTTGTAATTTTTTGGTCTAGGGGTTATTAATAGGGCTGACAAATAAATAAAATTTATTAATAATTATAGTTTACAATGTTGACCTTTCAAACAATTTATTAACAATCAGGGATAAAAAATGGAAAATAATGAACATCAGGACAAATCGTCCTACAACAATAAAGATGAAAGCCAGTGCCCGTTCACAACCGGGGCATTAAAGCACGCCGCCGGCGGAGGTACTACAAACCGCGACTGGTGGCCGAATAAATTGAATCTAAACGTCCTCCGTCAGCACTCTTCCAAATCCAATCCGATGGGAGAAGATTTTAACTATAAAGAAGAATTTAAAAAGCTCGATCTTAATGCTGTGAAAAAAGATCTGTACGCCCTGATGACCGATTCACAGGAATGGTGGCCTGCGGACTTCGGTCATTACGGACCTTTGTTTATTCGCATGGCGTGCCACAGCGCAGGCACTTACAGGATTTCCGACGGACGCGGCGGCGGCGGTACCGGGTCTCAGCGCTTTGAACCGCTGAACAGCTGGCCCGACAATATAAATCTGGATAAAGCCCGAAGACTGATCTGGCCCATCAAACAAAAATACGGCAGGAAAATCTCATGGGCCGACCTGATAATACTCGCCGGCAACTGCGCCCTTGAATCGATGGGATTCAAAACTTTCGGTTTCGGCGGAGGACGGGAAGATGTTTGGGAATCCCTGCAGGACATCTATTGGGGTTCGGAAGGAGAATGGCTTGAAGACAAACGCTACGCCGGCGACCGCGAACTCGAAAATCCTCTTGCCGCAGTTCAAATGGGTTTGATCTACGTAAACCCAGAAGGCCCGAACGGAAATCCCGACCCGGTGGCGGCAGCACGCGATATACGCGAGACTTTCGGCCGAATGGCTATGAATGACGAAGAAACCGTTGCGCTTATTGCGGGCGGACATACATTCGGCAAAACACACGGCGCAGCCGATCCGAATAAATACGTAGGTCCCGAACCTACGGCGGCGCCTATAGAAGAGCAAGGCCTCGGCTGGAAAAGCAGTTTCGGATCGGGTCACGGCGACGATACAATAGGCGGCGGTCCCGAAGTTACGTGGACTACTACGCCTACAAAATGGAGCAACAACTTCTTTGAGATTCTGTTCGGAAACGAATGGGAGCTGACGCAGAGTCCCGCAGGTGCGAAACAGTGGGCGGCTAAGAATGCCCGCAGCGTAATTCCTTATGCTCACGATCCTTCAAAGAAGCGCACGCCGACCATGCTTACTACCGACCTTTCGCTAAGGTTCGACCCTGCTTATGAAAAAATTTCAAGACGCTTCTACGAAAACCCGGATGAGTTTGCGGACGCGTTTGCCCGCGCATGGTTCAAACTGACGCACCGCGATATGGGTCCGAAAGCGCGTTATTTAGGTCCGGAAGTTCCCGAAGAGGATCTGATCTGGCAGGATCCCATCCCGGCGGTTAAACATAAACTTATTAACCAGAAAGATATTGTTGAACTGAAGAATAAAATACTGTCTTCAGGATTGTCCGTTTCCCAGCTTGTATCAACCGCATGGGCTTCGGCCTCGACTTTCCGCGGCTCCGATAAACGCGGCGGCGCTAACGGCGCGCGCATTCAGCTCGCACCGCAGAAGGACTGGGAAGTCAATAACCCTCCCCAGCTTGCCAAAGTTTTACGGAAGCTTAAGGGAATACAAAAAGAGTTCAACAGCGCTCAAACCGGGGGTAAGATGGTTTCACTTGCAGACCTTATAGTTTTAGGCGGATGCGCAGGTTTTGAGAAAGCCGCTAAAAACGCCGGTTATAGCGTGAAAATTCCTTTTAAACCCGGACGCGGCGATGCACTGCAGAAGCAGACCGATGTTGATTCTTTCGGCGTGCTGGAGCCGGCCGGAGACGCGTTCAGGAACTATCTGAGAAAAAAAACAAATTACAGCGCATCGGCGGAAGAAATACTTATCGACCGCGCGCAGCTGTTAACGCTTACCCCGCCCGAGATGACGGTTCTCCTGGGCGGCATGCGCGTTCTGAATACAAACTACGACGGGTCAAAGCACGGCGTTTTCACCAAACGTCCGGAAACGCTTACAAACGATTTCTTCCTCAACCTTCTAGACCAGGGCGTAAAATGGAACGCAACTTCGGAAGCCGGGGACACGTTTGAAGGCCGCGACCGTAAGACGGATGAGGTAAAGTGGACCGGCACACGGGTTGATCTTGTATTCGGTTCCAATTCGGAGCTCCGTGCGCTTGCGGAAGTTTACGCATGCGAAGATGCCGAAGTAAAATTTGTAAATGACTTTGCCGCGGCGTGGAACAAGGTAATGAATCTGGACCGCTTCGACCTGGCTTGAATCCGAAGCCTTGAAAAAGATGCACAGCGTTTAATAATTAAAGTTTTGTTCAATTTACGACCGTAAGGAAACTTCTTAGTGAAACTTTGTGTCCGTAGTACCCTTATGCTATGTGCATCGCTATGCGAGTGGTTATGTTTCAAATATTAACCACTTAGGACACAAAGAGTCACTAATTTTATTTCCCTTGCCGACGACTACAGAGTTATTGAACTTATATATGGAATCAGTTAAGCTTTGATTGCAATATTGCTCAACTGCTCGTAATAAGGCATGCACTCTTCCAATAAAGGCTT
>JBJKOY010000413.1:0-1410 GCA_046706945.1 Ignavibacteriaceae bacterium
GGGTTATTCCTTTGGCATGCATATCTATCTCAACCTTGCGCCCGCAGGTTGCAAGGCCGTCGAATACCGTTTTCCAGAAATTATAGCTGCCTTCTTTTACTCCGCTCTCGCCGTGTATCCGGAAAGTTATTCCTGATATTGACGGACAGGTTTTTAAAAGCTGTCGAAGCGCATCCCGGCAATACGGAGCGTGAGTTTCGTGAGATAATCCTTCTATAGTATAATTCACGTCCGGGCTGTCTATCCATTTATAACCGTGCATCCAGATACCGAGTTGAAACTGAATGCCGCGTGCGGCCGTTTCATCGCTTATGAATTTTAAAGTCTCCAGATTTTTATCACTCTCCGAGTCCGGCAGCTGCGGCACTCTTACATTATATCCCGGGACAGACAGAAGAAACGGATAAGCAAAAAGGAAATAGGCATCGGTTATATTCTTAAGGAAATCGTAGCCGATACCGAAACTCAAATTAAAGCGGTTGACGCGTTGGGTTGTAAGCATTGTAAGATATTCTTTCCACATCTCACGGTCGTAGAACCAGGGCTTATCTTCTATCTCGCGTACGAAAAGCCTGTTAACGCTGCGTATAATATTGGCGGGCTTTTCAACTGCAGGCTTGCGGATACTTATCGAACCAACCGGGTCATCCGAATATTTAACTCTATCTGTTAGTTCGAGAACGGCGTATACTAATCCCCCTACATCATATCCGCCGACGAACAAAATTTGTTTATTGCCCGATTTAACCGGTATCAAACCAAGCGCTTCGGGAACGGTTGGAATTTTTATCTTTACATCTTTAAGTAAGTTATGTGCAATGTTAGAATCCGAACCGGCAGCGACAATAATAAAATCTCCTTCCCTCGCCTTTTCGATACCGCTGCATCTATAAACATTGACTGCTTCGGAGGTCAATGCTGTTTCCAATTCTTTTACTGCCCATTTCGATGGTTTCGAATTTGCGGTACGGTCGGAAGGATCGATTACAATTGAAACTCCCTTTGATTTGAAATTAAAATTGCCGAGAGAAGTTATTCCTAATGCGGAAATTCCGGCAATCTGTACAAAGCGCCGCCGGCTAATTCCTTTTTGTTTATCAGAAGAGTTATGATTCACATAATTTCCCATTAAACCTGACTTTTTCTTTATCAAAGATAATTAATTCTCTTATGTCGATGCAAACATATTATATTCAAATTAGTTATGATTTACTTATAAGTTGTTTAAAATATTTTAACATGTAAATTATGCGATGGATACTTACCTTTTTTATTATATTTACACATGCCCACAAGCATTTTTTTAATCAAAAAAAACGGGAAGCCATATGAAAAAATTATCTTACTTTTTTTTGCTATGCATGTTGTTGACATTAACCTCATGCAAAGAGAAAGATTTGAATCCTGTGT
>JBJKOY010000414.1:0-3176 GCA_046706945.1 Ignavibacteriaceae bacterium
AGGATTTAAAGCAACTCCGGCTTTTATTCCAAGTTCCTTTATTTTACTTATGGTCCGGTTTAAATGAATAACCGCCTCCTGATGAACTGTCAGTCTGTCTGCGCCTGCTTCAGCAAAATCCTCCAGGTAATTATCCGCGTTTTCAATCATTAAGTGAACATCAAGCGGCAGCCTGGTAATTTTTCTGGCCGCTTTAACTATAAGAGGTCCGAATGTGAGGTTCGGAACGAAATGACCGTCCATTATATCGCAGTGTATCCAGTCGGCGCCTCCAATTTCGGCCATTCTGATCTGCTGGGAAAGATTCGTAAAATCCGAAGCTAATATGGATGGAGCTATATACGCCATTAATTTCTCTGGTTTATGTTGTCGTTTACGGAATCGTCGTTCTTTGTTACGAATAAATCTACCGAATCTCCGGGGTTTAATTTATTGCCCTTGCTTGGGTATTGATCGAGGACCGTATTAGGCAGCAGAGAAAAAGATTTTTGATAATTTATTTTACCGACTTTCAGCGAACTGTCCGCCAGGATAATTTCGGCTTCCGCCAAAGATTTTCCTATAAGATTGGGAACGGTTATGGTCCCCAGCCCTTCGCCTATGCTCATCGAAACGCCGACGGAGTCTCCGGTTTTTATCGGGGTGCCTTGAGCAAACTGCTGGTTGAAGATCATATCCTTTGGATTGTTTGAAGCTACCGAATCTACGCGTCCGAGCGACAATCCCAGTCTTTCCAGCGCAAATTTTGCATCTCGTATTGATTTGCCCTTTAGGTCCGGAACCTGTACGACCGGTTCGCCGCCGCTTATAAACAGATAAATTCTTCTGCCTTCCTTCACCGTATCGTGCGCGGAGGGAGTCTGGTAGATGATTGTTCCTTTCGGGTACTGCTGGTCGTAAGTTGTGTCGCTTATTATAGGTACAAGCGTAGAATCTTTAAGTACTCTAACGGCATTTGCTTCTTTCATTCCGAGGACTTTCGGGACGCTTTTTTCCGGAGACGATACATACCACGGCATTATGACATCGTTCATCAGCACAACAAAAGCTATAAATGAGATTAAAGCTATAAGTAGCTTTTTTATAATGGATTTATGTCGATCGATTTTCATTGTTCAAATATATTAAATGAGTTCTTCTTATACAACTTAAAGAAAACGGCCCCTCCGGTTTCCCTTTTATTTTAATCCGGTAATATTATGAAAAAAAATAAAAATACTCTATATTTGCCAGCAATTATAAATTGAAGACTTAAATCATATCGTCGCTCAGCTTATGTATGGAGACATACCAAAAGTAAGTCTAATCAGACAAAACAACAAAGAGGTTTTATAATGTTCAAAGATCACCCAAAGGGACTATACGTCCTTTTCTTTACCGAAATGTGGGAGCGGTTCGGTTTTTACACTATGCTGTCTATCTTCGTCCTTTATTTAAGCGAAAATTTTCACTGGAGCGATACTACTACCGGTAATGTTTACGGATTATTTTTGGGAGGAGTATACTTTACTCCTTTGATCGGGGGATGGCTGGCGGATAATGTTTTCGGCTACAGCAAAACTATTATAATGGGCGCGCTTACCCTGGCCGTAGGATATGCTTTAATGGCAGTCCCTACAAAAGAAGCGTCGTTTCTATATTTTGCTCTTGTTGTTGTAGTTATAGGCAACGGGTTATTTAAAGCCAATATTTCGGTTCTGGTCGGTAATTTATACCAGCATACCAGCGGATCTTTAAAGGACGCCGCGTACAATATATTTTATATGGGAATAAATGTAGGAGCGTTTTTTGCCCCGTACGGCGCTGATGCGATCAAGAATTTCGTAATGCATAATTTTAACGCCACACTTGCCGAAGGCTATAATGCCGCATTCGGCCTGGCGGCATTCGGAATGCTGCTCTCGATAGTGGTATTTACGGTTTTCAGAAAGCATTATAAAAGTGCGGATTACATGTCCAAAGATAAAGGCAACGAGCACAGGGACGTTGTATTGACGAAAAAGCAGGAAAAAAACCGCATAATTGCGCTCCTTACAATATTCGCAATCGTCATTTTCTTCTGGATGATCTATTATCAGAACGGTTTTACGCTGACGCTGTTTGCAAAAAACTATACCGTCTCAAGCGTCGGCCCGGTGACCTTCCTTTTGTTTGATCCCGTATCGTTATTCTCGGTTATCGCCCTTATCCTCGGTTTGGCCGGATTATTCAACAAGAAGGCGGGCAAGAAATTAAAGATGTGGAGCGGAGCTGCTGTTGCCGCGGCTCTTGCTATTATTATTTATAAGCTTAATACTCTCCCGGCATCCAATCCGATCGCACCGGAACTCTTCCAGGGCTTTAACCCGATGTTCATCGTTTTCCTGACACCCATTATCGTCGGATTTTTTGCCTGGCTCAATAAATATAAAAAAGAGCCTTCGACGCCCGGCAAGATGGGACTTGCAATGGTGATAACAGCTTTTGCCTATTTGATTATGATCTTTGCATCCTACGGATTGCCTAAAGATATGGGAAGCGGCACTGTTTTCGCGCATGTTACTCCATACTGGCTCATATCCACATATTTTGTCATGACAATCGCGGAACTGTTTTTAAGTCCTATGGGACTTTCGTTCGTTTCCAAAGTTGCTCCGCCAAGAATGAAAGGCCTGATGATGGGAGGCTGGTTTGTTGCAACCGCCGCCGGAAGTTACCTGTCAGGCTTTATAGGCAGATATTACGAAGCCTGGCAGCTTTGGCAATTCTTCCTGTTCTTATTGATTACGTCTTTAATATCCGCAGGACTCGTCCTGCTGTTCTTAAAAAGACTAAGAAGAGCTACCGAAGATTAGGATTTTGTAATTCGATTTTTCCCTCATATTTAGGAATTTTAAAAATATGAGGGATTTTTATTTTAAATTACACAAGTTGACTGCTTTCAATTTTAAACTAATTTACTTGACACGGGAATTATGCATTAGGCTTTTTTTCTACACTTTGTGTTACTTTGTGGAAAAACTTAGTGTAACTTTTGGCGTAGCCATCACTTCGTGAGTGACCGGTTTTTATTTCACTTCCGAAGGAATGGCTATGCCAAAAGTCTCACAAATGAAACCTGTCTGCCGACAAGCAGGCACAAAGTCCCACCAATAATTCATTTTCAGCAGTCTTTAGAATGGTTTTTTATATAAACG
>JBJKOY010000415.1:0-1530 GCA_046706945.1 Ignavibacteriaceae bacterium
TGCTTCCCAGGAATTGCCGTCATCCTTTGATACGAAAGCTCCGGCGTCTCCGGTTCCTATATATATATCATCATTGGAATTAATGGCAATACATTGAACGTTAATAGCCGGCAGCGGACCGGGGGCATAGGACCAGGTAATACCGTTGTCTTCTGATTGAAGTACGCCTTGGTTGCTCGCAGCAAAGACTTCATTTTTAGAATTCCAAGCGAAGTCGAATATAATAGGGGCAATTTGAAAACTTGTGTTAATACTTACCCAGGTTACTCCGTAATCCGTCGAACGAATATATTTATAATCGTAAACAGTTGTAGGGAAATGTGTAATCTGTAAAACACCGTGTATTAAACAGCCGAGCACGGTTCCGTTTTTACTTATAGCCGACGATATAACATTGAAGCTTTCCTGACCGTAGTTACCCGGGATTGAATAGACTTCGTTCCAGGTATCTCCGCCATCAGTAGAGCGAGCTATTTCCGCACCGTTGTCGGGATCATGTTCTCCTCCGGCCAGTACTAAGTTTCCGAGTGTGCAAAGACTGTTAGCGTACAAATTATACAGCACTCCGGGATTATTATAATAAGACCAATTATTACCGTTTGATTCCGATAGGACTAATCCGCCGCCCCAAAAAGCGAATAGATTTCCGTTTGATGTTGCAGAAAGTTTATTTATTGCTGTTAGGCCCGGTGTGATTTTGCTAAATGATTTCCCGTTATCCGATGATACATTTAACCCGCTTGATTTAGTCCCTGCATAAATCGATTCGTTTTGACTCAGGATAGTAGTTACTTGTGAAACGGAAGAAGGAAATTCTGATTGCTTCCATGAGATGGCCTGACCCGGAGTAATCCGGAAAAAGAAGACAAAAAGTATCGAGGTAATAATATATTTGCTTACTTTCATAAAAATAAACTTCCGCAGCTTTATCGGTTGAAATCGTATGTCCCTCTAATTATAAATTAGGGCAAGCTTATTTTTATCGATTGGCGCTTTTATTTCCTTTACGCGGATAAAGGATATGCGGACCGGGATAAAGAAGGAATTGAAATTCATTTGCACCCCCATAATATTTGGTTAGCTTTACATAAACATTATAACAAAAGCTAATATCGGATAGACATTTCGTATATTTTACACATCTGCAGCCGTAAAATTACTTCATACTTATATTCGATTTAATAATAATCAAGTTTAATTTATTTTTAATTGATTAAAGAAACAATATTAAAAATATTCCCGTAAATTATTATTGTATTAAAAATTCGATCCCGGGTATTCCATAAAAATCATTTAACTTGCGGTAAGATAAATAAACAAAATATTTTCCGTAATATTTGACTTTTCGAATTTTTCCTGTATTTTTAAGCACAAAAAAAGGAACAATTATATAGACGGTTTGCTACAAAGGAAAAATTTTAATTAAATTCTTACACCAGAGTAGCAAAGATATACCGATTCGGGAATCAACTCCTTCTAAGGATCTTTCTCTGGTCGGGTTTTTTCTTTTATAGCGGAACTTTTAATCAA
>JBJKOY010000416.1:0-11182 GCA_046706945.1 Ignavibacteriaceae bacterium
TATCCGCATACTTCAGTAATTACTAAATCAATCATCAATCGTCAATCCTGACTTATTTCGCGCTGAGAGAGATCCTTCCCCGTTCGATGTCTATCCCGATAATAGTAACTTCGATTATATCCCCTACGTTCAGTACTTCCAGCGGGTTCTTTACGAACCTGTCCGCGATCTGCGAAATGTGCAGCAGTCCGTCCTGCTTTACTCCGATATCGACGAAGGCCCCGAAATCAACCACGTTCCTGACGGTACCTTTCAGTTTCATCCCTTCCTTGAGGTCTTCCATCTTCAGCACGTCGCTTCTTAAGATCGGTTTGGGAATATCCTCGCGCGGATCGCGTCCGGGCTTCTTTAGATTATCTATTATGTCTATCAATGTCGGTTCGCCGATCCCGATTTCTTCAGCCAGATTTTTCGTTCCCTTCTGACTGACTATCAAAGACAGCATGGCGCCGGAATCTTTAATGCCTGCAAGGGGAATGTTGAACTTGGCAAGCATTATCTCGGTCGCAGGGTACGACTCGGGATGAATGAACGTGTTATCAAGAGGATTCGCGCCGCCGCGTATTTTTAAAAAACCCGCCGACTGCTCGAACGCCTTTTCACCCAGACCTGAAACTTCCATTAATTCCTTCCTCTCATTAAACCTTCCCCCCTTTTCCCTGTACTTAACTATGTTTTCCGCTATCCTTTTATTCAACCCGGAGACATAAGTAAGCAGAGAAGCGGAAGCCGTATTGACATCGACGCCCACGTAGTTGACGCAGCTTTCTACAACATAATCGAGCTTCTGTGCAAGCAACTTCTGATCAACGTCGTGCTGGTACAAGCCCACCCCGATCGACTTGGGATCGATCTTCACGAGTTCCGCCAGCGGATCCAGCAGTCTCCGCGCAATGGAAATATTGCCGCGCTGGCTGGCTTCCAGGTCCGGGAATTCTTTCTTTGCCACTGCCGATGCCGAATAAACCGATGCCCCTGCCTCGCTGACAATTATATACCGGCATTTGAGATCGTGTTTTTTTATCAGTTCAGCGATAAATAATTCCGTCTCGCGGCTTGCGGTACCGTTTCCTATTGCTATTACTTCAACTTTGTATTTCTCGATAAATTTCAGGACAACCCTTCCCGCTTCATCGGTTTTATTCTGCGGAGGGTGGGGAAATATTGTAGATCCTTCGATATATTTTCCTGTTTCGTCGATAACCGCTACCTTGGATCCCGATACGAATCCCGGATCAATCCCCATTATAATTCTTCCCGCAAGCGGGGGCTGAAGCAAAAGCTGCCTGAGGTTGGAAGCGAAGATCTCTATGGCATGAAGATCCGCAATCCCGGTTAGATAATGCCTTACTTCCTTTTCAATCGAAGGGAAGATTAACCTGGAGAAAGAATCCTCGGTTGTTTCGTCGAGTATTTCTTTAAAAACCGATTCGCGGTATTTAAAATATTTCTCTTTTATCTTTTTCAGTACCACGGTCCGATCGAAGTCCAGGGAAATTTTTAATGCCTTTTCCTTCTCGCCCCTGTTCAAGGCAAGGATTTGATACGGCTTAATTCTGGTTATATCCGTACGGAATTCATAATAAATACGGTATATTTCTTTTTTATCTTTTTCTTTCTGCTTTTCGCTTATTTTTTCTTCGGATACTTTCTCCTTGGTCTTTTCCGATATTACCGAAGAGGATCCTTCAAGGTAGCCTCTTACTTCCTTGCGGACTTCCGCGTCGTCGCTGATCATTTCAGCAATAATATCCTTGGCCCCCTGCAAGGCTTCTTCGGCGCTGTTTACGCCGAGTTCCTCGTTTATAAATTCGGCCAGTTTCCCGTTGAAATCGCCCTGAAAACCGGGATTTTCAAGAATGAACAGTGCAAGCGGTTCAAGTCCCTTGGCCTTGGCAACCGTGCCTCTCGTCTTTCTTTTAGGCTTATAAGGGAGATAAAGGTCTTCGAGCTCCTGAAGCTTAGTACATGCATTTATCTTTTCTTTAAGCTCGTCGGTCAGTTTGCCCTGTTCTTCGATGCTTTTAAGGATTGTGTCTCTTCTATCTTCCAGCAGCGTAAGGTAATTCCTTCTGTTCTCTATTTCCCTGAGCATCTCTTCGTCCAGGCCGCCCGTATGCTCTTTACGGTACCTGGCGATGAAAGGAATTGTAGCGTCTTCGTCGAATAATTTTATTACCGCTTCAACCTGCTCGGTTTTTACGTTAAGTTCTTTTGCTATTATTAAAGGGAGGTTCATGGTTCAATTAAAAATTAAAAAGTGAAAATTAAAAAACCCTATTAATTTATTTTAATCAGGGCGTATAAGTAAATCCAAAAAAATGAATTTATCAACTTGATTTATAAAAAGTTTTTTGCATTGCGTCCGTTTTAAGTGTTTCTTAAATCATATATGTTCTATTTAAAGCGGATTATATTCCGTATTAAATAATAATCCATTAACCGGGGAAATTTTTATGGAAAAAATAACGGTATATGAAAAACCGACATGCACAACATGCAGGAAGGTAATCCGTATTTTAAAAGAAAACGGGATCCCTTTCGAAGAAGTTAACTACTACATAGCGCCGTTCACAAAAGATAAGCTGGAAGATTTGCTGAAAAAGATGAAACTGAAGCCCAGCGCGCTTTTAAGAAAAAACGAGAAAGCATATAAAGAATTGGACTTAACTTCGTACGACGAAAGCGAAATACTGGACCTTATGCTGCTCAACAGCGACCTGATCCAAAGACCTATAGTCGAGAAAGGCGGCAAAGCAATACTTGCCCGGCCGCCGGAGAAAATAAACGAGCTGTTCCGATAAGGTTATTTTTCTTCTTCCAGTATTTTTTTACATTCCTGCAGACGGGCCAGCTGTTCTTTGTCGAGCCGGGGATACCGGATCGGCATTTTTTTCATGGTTTCCACTATGATGCCGGAAACGGCAAGTCTCATGAACCATTTGTGATCCGCCGGAATAATAAACCAGGGCGCATGTTTTTTGCTGGTTGACGCAATCGCTTCCTGGTAGCATTTCTGGTAATCGTCCCAGTACTTTCTTTCTTTCAGGTCCGATTCCGAGAATTTCCAGTTCTTGGAATCCTTTTCTATCCTCCTTAGAAACCGCTTTTTTTGTTCATCTTTGGAAACGTGCAGAAAGAACTTCAGGATAACGGTTCCGTTCTCGTAAAGATACTTTTCGTAATCAGATATCTGCCTGTACCTTTCCTTCCATACGTCTTGGGGAATAAGTTCCGGCGGGATTTTCTGATTTGAAAGGAGGTCGTGAACTCTTACAACCAGTACTTCTTCATAATATGAACG
Source organism: Ignavibacteriaceae bacterium (assembly GCA_046706945.1). GTDB lineage: Bacteria > Bacteroidota > Ignavibacteria > Ignavibacteriales > Ignavibacteriaceae > FEN-1297. The sequence continues at coordinate 3,305 of JBJKOY010000416.1, forward strand.
GTTGAATATCCCGATCCTTCCGCGCTCCGGCAGATTTTTACTGCAGCGCCATAAATAATCGTGATTAAGTTCTTCCGGTGAAGGCTGTTTAAAACTCACCACGCTTGTACCCTGGGGATTAAGTCCGCTCATTACGTTTTTTATAGTGCTGTCCTTGCCCGCGGCATCCATGGCCTGGAAAATCAAAAGCACAGAATACTTGTCTTCCGCGTACAGCTTGCTTTGAAGCTTCTTCATTTCTTTGATGTTATCCTTAAGGTCTTTCTTTGCTTTCTGCTTGCTTTCGTATTCACCGGTTTCGCCGGTTTTAAATTTCGAGAGATCCAATTCACTGTTCGGTTTAACCAGATAAGTGTTATTATTCATTTAGAGGCCCCGTCTTTCTTTAACTATATATATAATATATAATTCGGCGGACAAATAAAAAACCCCTTGCCTTGGATCATAGCTCAAGGGGTAATTAAAAACAAATTTCCGTAAAATTAATTTTTCGTAAAAATAACCACGCTGTGCTTTACGGGTTTTACCGTTCTAAGGTATGCATAAATTGCGCCCAGATCTTCTTCTTTCATGCCTGCCAATAGCGTCCACGGCATCACCGTATTAAACTCATCCTTTTTTACCGGGATGTTCCGGGTACTATCCGAATCAAATTGTTTAAACCTTGAAATGAAATATTCTTTGGACCATTTTCCTATACCTGTTTCGGAATCGGGAGTAATATTTGCCGTTCTCACTGTTCCCCACGGCAAATGAAACTCCATTCCGCCGGCTAGCGTTAGGCCTCCGATCGGCTTGCCTTTATCCATTGGCGTATGGCAGTGGCTGCAAACGGAAATAGTAAAGAGATATTTTCCGTAGGCTGCCGTATCCGATTTATTTGGAACCGGCGAAGGAATATAAGAGGGCATGGGCATGGTTTTTACTATAAAATTCATCGGGAAGTTTAGCTTTCTGTCCGGGATTTTACTTTCGATCGGCTTTAAGGTTCTTATGTACGCCACGATGGAATACAGATCTTCTTTAGAAAGCTTGTTAAAACCGTCGTAAGGCATCAGCGTGAACAGCGCTTTCCCGTCCTTTGTAATCCCCGTTGTAATTGCCCGTATCAATTCTCCGTCCGTCCAGCTTCCTATATTCGCGGGCGTAATATTCAACGCGTAAACGGTACCGGGAACGCCTTCCTTAGGCCCGTCGAATTCTTCACCTCCCTGTCCCATCGAGGCAGGATCGATCGGGCCGGCATATTTGTTGAATTCGCGCCTGGAATGGCAGCCCATGCAAAGGGAAACATGGTTGGCCAAGTATTCGCCGCGCGCAATTCTTTCCGGCGTAATTTCTACTTTAACGCTCGGAACAGGCATAGCCTTAGGGAAAGTTAAATTAAAATATATCAGAAAAACCAGAATAATAGCAGCCGCAACGCCCGCCAGCATACCCAGTATTTTAAGGAATTTTTTCATACTACCCTCATATATAATTGTTTTAAATAGAAATACGTTCCGCAAGAATTACGGGGATATGATTTTTATATTCCGGCTGGACTGGAATTTGAAAAGAGTTTTATTATAAAAACGGCGATCCGCTCGTAAGAAGAGATTATTGTGGCGTTATAATATGAAAGGTTTTTTCATTTGTCAATATTATTTTAAAATTTTTTGTAACTTAGCGGAGTTATTAATACAAATATTTTTTATCCCGAATTAAAGATGCAAAATAAAGACCTTCAAAGGTGCGGATGGTCGTCAACGGATCCCCTTTACGTTACTTACCACGATACCGAATGGGGACTTCCTCTGCATGACGATAGGAAACTTTTTGAGTTTCTCGTCCTGGAAGGCGCTCAGGCGGGCTTAAGCTGGCTTACCGTTCTGAAAAAGAGAAAGAACTACCGCAAAGCGTTCGACAATTTCAATCCCATTAAAATCGCCGCTTACGGCGAACAAAAAATAAAAGAACTTCTTGAAGACGCGGGGATCATAAGAAACGAATTAAAAATAAATGCGGCGGTGCAAAACGCAAAATCATTCATTGCGGCTGCGGATGAATTCGGCTCCTTCGACGCTTATATTTGGCGGTTTACGGAAGGTAAGCCGATAATAAATCACCGGAAGAAATTAAGCGACATTCCGGCAAAAACAAAAGAATCCGATTCGATGAGTAAGGATCTTAAGCAGAGAGGATTTAAGTTTGTGGGATCGACGATCTGTTATGCCTTTATGCAGGCTACGGGAATGGTCAACGATCATGTTGTAGGCTGTTTCAGATACAAGGAACTATTACGCGATTAGGCACTTGTCATAGTCTTATTTTAATTATAATTTAAACATGAACCTTTTATGAGGATATAATGATAAGCAAGGAGCTGCTGGATATACTTTGCTGCCCCGAAACAAAGGCGGATCTTGTTCTGGACGGCAACACGCTGGTATCCGTGGACAAAAATACGCGCCGGCGTTACAGGATAGAAGACGATATACCTATCATGCTTATTGATGAATCCGAACAGTTAAGCATGGAGGAATGGAAGTCCATTATGGAAAAACACGGCAGAAAGGTTGAATAATCCGGCTTATGGATCCTATAAATATTTTTGTGGGAATTAATTTTATATCTACATTCGCGGCTAATTTAGGCAGCGCGCAGAAAGGATTAAAATCTACCGTATCGGCCCCGAAAGAAAAGCCAAGGACATATCTGCAGAAACTTCCCTTATATATATCGGTTATTACCCTGCTGGTTTTAATCTTTGCGATATTCCAATTGGGAACGCTCGGCTACAAAGAGTCCTATAAAAGTCTGCGGCTGGCAGGACTGATCGCTTATATCGCTTTCTCCTGGATCCAAATATGGGCTTCGCGGAAACTGGGCAGCAATTATTCAACCGAAGTTCTGATTTCCAAAAATCATGAGCTGGTCACGAAAGGACCGTTCGGCATAATAAGGCATCCTCAATACCTTTCGCAGTTTCTAATGGACCTGGGAGCGGGTATAGCAACGTTGAGCTATATTCTCGTCCCTCTCGCGTTTATCGAATTGCCGTTTTTAATTATGAGGGCAACGCTTGAGGACAGGCTTCTTGCCAAGCATTTTAATACTTCATTCGATAATTACAAAAAGAAGACCGGATTTATGATCCCTTTTATTGGATGACCGGATATAATTACGAATTTAAATATTGGACCGATGAAGTTAAAAGTACTTTTCATTTTCTTATCTGCCTGCGTTTTTTTAAACGCTCAGAATTTCCGCCGCCTTTCCGTTATTACCCCTTCGGGAACAAAATACGTGCAGGTCTACGACAGGGAGGGCACAATGTATTACGCGGTGAAATCACTGGCGGACGCCCTGTCTGTGAACTACTCTTATTCTCCTTCCGCCGAGAAAATAATACTTGATTTCCCTGACTGCATGCTGTACTTCAGCTCAAAAAATCCTTTTATTATTTTAAAAGATAAAGGTACAAAACAAGTCAAAGTTTTTCAGCTTCCGACATCAACTTATTTTTACAGGGATCATTTATTCGTTCCGCTGCGGTACAGCCTGGAAATATTAAAACTTGCTTCCGGATGGGAAATGAGTTATTTAAGTCCGGATAAACTGGAAGTAAAAACGGGCGCAATTGCCGGGAACACCGTTGTTAATAATCAGCCGGACCGCACGGGAGGTTACGGGATCACCGGCTTGACCATGGACGAGAAAGCAAACGGCACCCTGGTAACGCTGGAATCAAATAAAAGGATTCCTTCTTATCACAGTTCTTTTAAGAACGGAGTACTAACGCTGATATTCAGAGACGTTAACGCGAATGTAAATTCGATTGACAAGTCAAGCGGCGAAGGACTGGTTAAATGGATTAAAGCGGAAAACCGGGGACCCGATACGGAGATAAAGTTCGGTTTGAACAAACAATACACAACAAGCGAAGTAATAAATACGGATAACAGCAACGACTTACTGATCGCGCTTCACAATAAAATATTCGAAAACAACGTCTTCAAAAAAAAGGAAAAGGCCAAGTGGGAATTTAACGTTATAGTTATAGACCCGGGACACGGCGGAAAAGATTCCGGGACGATTGGAATTGACGGGATAAAAGAAAAAAACGTCAACCTGGGCATTGCGTTAAAGCTGGGCAAGGAAATCGCAGAGAAAATGCCCGACATAAAAGTTGTATATACGAGAAAAACCGATAAGTTTGTCGAATTGTACAAGAGAGGTCAAATAGCAAACGAAGCAAACGGCAACTTGTTCATCTCTATTCACTGCAACGCAACTCCCAGGAAACCGAGCGGCGTGGAAGGAGCCGAAGTTTACCTTCTTAGACCCGGAAGGACGAAAGAAGCAATTTCAATTGCAGAAAGAGAAAACAGCGTTATAAGCTACGAAGACAACCCGCAGAGATATCAAAAGCTTACCGACGAGAATTTCATACTCGTGAGCATGGCCCAATCTGCTTACATGCGTTATTCCGAAAAATTTGCCGACCTCGTAAACAGGGAATTCGGGAAGTACACGAATATTGATCCGCGGGGTGTTAAACAGGCCGGCTTCTATGTACTTGTAGGAGCTTCGATGCCGAGCGTACTGGTAGAAACCGGGTTCTTATCAAACAGGAGAGATGCTCTTTATCTGAACAGCGCAAAAGGACAGCAGGATGTGGCCAACGCGATTTTCGAAGCAATAAAAAAATTCAGAGCCATTTACGAAAAAAATATTGCTTCCGAATGATTAAGTTTTAACGGAGACGTTCAGCGTCTCTCCTTCGGTTCTGGCAATTACGGCGGCCCCGCACGAATCGCTCCATACGTTAACCGTTGTCCTGCACATGTCCAGTATCCTGTCCACTGCAAGTATTAGTCCTACGCCTTCAAGAGGCAAGCCGACGGATTTGAGAACAACCGACAGCATCACAAGCCCTGCCATAGGTATGCCCGCGGCTCCTATCGACGCAAGTAATGCCGTTACAACCACGATGAACTGGTGTAAAAAATCAAGACGGATTCCGTATGCCTGCGCGATGAACATAGCGGCAACGCATTCGTAAAGCGCAGTCCCGTCCATATTTACCGTGGCCCCCAGTGGAAGAACAAAGCTTGTCACCTTGTTGGAAACGCCGGCTTCATGTTCTATTGCATCCATTGTCAGCGGCAGAGTTGCCGAAGACGATGAAGTTGAAAATGCCGTGATGAGCGGCGTAGTTACGGCTTTAACATGCTTCCACGGATCTGCTTTCCCTATAAATCTTAAAATAAGCGGAAGAGTAACAAAAGCATGGAAGAATAATCCGAGCAGGACGGATGACATATACAGACCAAGGTGCCTGACTATTTCAAGTAAAGCGGCTTTATCCCCGGCCTGCTCGGCAACTACAACGGAAACTATTCCGAAAATTCCCAGCGGCGTAAACTTTATTACAAAACCCGTAATTTTCATCATAACTTCGAACCCGCCGTTAAACAAGTTGATAAGAGGGTCTTTGTACTCGTCGCCGATCCTGGTAATAAAATAACCAAGCAGCACTGAGAAGAAAATTATCGCGAGCATATCCGCAGACGTCAGCGACTGAAATATATTCGTGGGTACTAGCCTTAACAGAATATTTCCCAGGCTCTGGCCTGCCGTATGAAGGGTTTCGACGCTTCTTTTAAAACCGAGATCGGCTCCCGCGCCCGGTCTAATCAGGTTGACAAATGTTAATCCTACCAATATTGCGGCAAGACTGGTGGTTATATAATAAGTTAATGTTTTAAGTCCCATTTTCCCCAGGTTCTGCGCATCGCCCACATTTGCAACCCCGGAAACGATCGAAGTTAGAATAAGCGGGACGATTATCATATTTAAAGCCCTAAGGAAAAGATCCCCCATCCACTTGACGTCTTTTACGTAATCCGGAAAAAATATTCCGAATAGAACGGCAAGGACCAAGGCTATTAAAATCTGCCAATGGAGTTTTATTTTCAGCATATCAGTTAAAAAAGCAAGTGATATTGTAGAAGGCAAGCCGAATTTAAACTAAGAACCGTCAATTCGTCGAGAATTATTTATGAAAACCTCTATCAAGCAGGTTTTTTATTATTTCGTCGCAAACGGCGTAACCTCTTTTAGTAAGTCGTAAAAGATTATCCTGATATATCATAAAATTATTATCTGCTAATTTTTGAATATAATCATTTTTTTCTTTTATCCAACTATTGCCGAAATATTTTTCGAATTCGGCAAGATCCAATCCCTTGCTTCTTAAAGCGAGCATTAGATACTCGTCGAACATCTGGGTGTCGGTAATATACTCGGAACCGGCAGCGGCGCTTCCTTTTTGTTCAATTTCCGATATATAGTGTTTTAAGCTTGAAAAATTCCACCATCTTTTTCTTTCGGCGAACGAATGGGCCGAGGGGCCGAAGCTAAGGTAATCGCGGTACCTCCAATACGCGTTATTGTGACGGCATTCGTATCCCGTCCTGGCGAAGTTCGAAACTTCGTATTGACTGAAGCCGGTTTCCGTCAGGTAATCGATTGCCGTTTCGTAAAGATCGGCATCGTAATCCTCCCCGGAAATTTCAACTTTTCCGTCAAGCACCATTTTATTTAAAATGGTTCCCCTTTCGAGTATTAAACTGTAAGCGGAAATATGCTTAACGGGCAATTCCGCCGCGGTTTTTAAATTATCGTACCAGGTTTCTTTAGTCTGCTTCGGAAGGTTAAAAATAAGATCGATGTTGATATTGTCGAAGCCGGCTTCCTTAGCATCTATAACGGTCCTTACGGCGGCGGCTTTGTCGTGAATCCTCGTAAGGAATTTCAGTTCCGCGTCGTCGAATGATTGTATGCCTATGCTTATCCGGTTAATCCCGGCCGACCTGAAAAATTTTAATTTATTTAAATTCACGGTGCCGGGATTCGTCTCCATAGTAATCTCGACGTCGGCGGATATATTAAAACTCTTATAAAGGGACGATAAGATCGATTCAAGGTATTCCGGCTCCATTAGCGACGGCGTTCCCCCTCCGAAGAAGACCGATGTAATCAACCTGTCCGACGAATAAACACGGGCAAAGTATGTTATTTCTTTTTTTACCGAACTTAAAAAGGGAAGGATATTATCTTTCGTAATGATCGAATAGAAGTCGCAGTAAATGCACTTATGATCGCAGAAAGGTATGTGTATGTATAAAGCCGTTTCTTTCATTCTAACAACTTATAAAAAATAAAAAATCCCCGCAGTGCAAACTGCAGGGATTATAAAAAAAGGCTAAACTTAACTTTACGTATTGGCGGTTAACTCAAAGACCATATCGACAACCCCGGTAAATTGATAAGGTGTGGGTGAAATGTTGGTTACGTTTATGGTTACTTTGAATGTTTTATTCGAAAGATTTGATAAATAGTTATTAAACGTAGTTATCTGGGATTGGTCAAGTGAAAGTTCGAAAGGCGTATCCTCGTAATCCGCCGGTTTAATATTATTTAATGAAACCGAGAATATGACGTTATTATTCATATCGCTGACGGTAATCTGAACCGTACCGCTTAAAGTGGGCTGGTTAATGCTGGTCGTTCTGTATTCCGCCCTTACCAGTTTAATTGTCTGGATTTGATCCTTATACCGCTGGTAAACGGTAGACGAATCCAGATCAATAACTTCAGACTGGGTGTAAGTAGTAGCGTTCCCGCTTACGTTAAACGACTGGAAGATGGGAATATTCTGGGTTATTGTTTTAAAAGCATCCAGAATACAACCGTTAAAGGACAACGCCGAAATAATTACGGCCGCAAACGCAACAAAAAATATGTATTTTCTCATATAGCCCTCCTCTTAAAATTGAAATGACAAGCCGCCTCCAAGGACAGGCTGGCTGCTTATATTATAATCGGCAT
>JBJKOY010000417.1:0-2601 GCA_046706945.1 Ignavibacteriaceae bacterium
CTTAAGGGAAATGGCCCTGAAGGGCGAAATTCCCGGATTAAAAAAGTCAAGTTGGTAAAAGGAGAAGTTATATGCCCGTTACAGATCCGATATCGGATTTTCTAACAAGAATTAGAAACGCTTCCAGAGCTAAAAAGCCGAGAGTGGAAATTCCTTCGTCGAATATGAAAAAAGATTTGACCGAAATCTTGAAGAAGCAAAAATTTATCGAAGATTATTCCGTCGTGGATGATAACAAACAAAACCTAATAAGGATCCAGTTAAAGTATTCGGACGGAACGCCGGCTTTAACCGGTTTAAAAAGAATCAGTACGCCGGGTCTACGGGTTTACAAGGGCGCCGGCGAACTGCCCCGGGTACTGAACGGTTTGGGAATTGCCGTTATATCCACGTCAAAAGGATTGATGACGGATAAAGACGCGAGAAGAGATTCCCTGGGCGGTGAAGTTGTCTGCTATATTTGGTAACTTTTTTCCCGCTACATTTAGCCGGGGATTGCAAGGATTAAAAATAAACGGAGTTTGAAAAGTGTCACGAATCGGTAAAAAGCCAATTGTAATACCGACGGGTGTTACGGTAGCCCGCAGCGGTCAGGTTGTAAAAATAAAAGGTCCCAAGGGTGAACTTCAGAACCAGTTTCACCAAAACATAAAAATAGACGTAAAAGATAAAGAAATTATCGTCGTCAGGCCGGACGATTCCAAGGAAAACAAGGCCCTGCACGGATTGACGAGAGCCCTTTTGCAGAATATGATTACAGGAGTAACTAAAACTTATCAGAAGACGCTTGATATCGTAGGAGTGGGCTACAGGGCGGAATTAAAAGGAAAGAATCTTCTGCTGAACCTGGGTTATTCGCATCCTATTTATTTTATGCCTCCGGAAGGAATTGCGCTGCAGACTCCGACCCAGACGCAAATAGTGATATCCGGGATAGATAAACAACTTGTCGGTTTGGTTGCTGCTAAAATCCGTTCAATGAGGAAACCCGAACCTTACAAAGGTAAAGGAATAAAATATTCCGACGAACAAATTCTCAGAAAAGCAGGTAAGACTGCCGGTAAATAATTTTTAGCGGAGATTAAATAAAAAATGATTAAGAAAAATTACAAATCAAGGCTTCGTTCAAAGCAAAAAATAAGGAAAGGGATTTCCGGGTCGCCGGAAAGACCGCGTCTGACGGTTTACAGGAGTCTCGGCAATGTTTATGCTCAGATAATTGACGATGCGTCGGGAAAAACACTGGTATCTGCCTCTTCGTTATCGAAGGAATTAACCGATAACCTTAAAAGCGCGAAAGGCAAAGTGGCAAAAGGTAAACTGGTCGGTGTTCTGGTCGCTAAAAAAGCTTTGGAGCAAAAAATTACAACCGTTGTCTTCGACAGAAACGGCTATCGATATCACGGCAGGGTTCAAGCTTTGGCCGAAGGTGCCCGTGAAGGAGGATTGAAATTCTGACGAACGGTTATAAATTAAAAATTAAGATAAAAAATTAAAGAAATCATTATATTTAACTTTCGAATAATTTTTCATTTTTCCTTTTTAATTTGTAATTGTTTAAGATCCTTGCCGGGTCGTCTAATGGCAGGACTACGCCCTTTGGAGGCGTCTGTAGAGGTTCGAATCCTCTCCCGGCAGCTGGAAAAGTTGTCCGGTTTCTAAAAATTGGAATCAGTATTTATTAAAAGAGAAGTTCTCGGAGTTACAATTGAAAAACGTAAAGTCAAGTGAAATAGAAGGACTTAAAGAAAAAGTCGTTCACATAAACAGAGTAGCAAAAGTTGTAAAAGGCGGGCGCCGCTTCAGCTTCAATGCAATTGTAGTGGTCGGCAACGGGCAAGGTGTCGTAGGCGTTGGACTCGGTAAGGCAAACGAGGTTACCGATGCAATCTCCAAAGGCATAGACGACGCTAAAAAAAGTCTCGTAAACGTTTCCGTTATTAAAGGAACGATCTCCCACGAGATTATCGGCAAATACGGCGCAGGTAAAGTATTGCTGAAACCGGCATCCCCCGGAACCGGGTTAATAGCCGGCGGTGGTGTTAGAGCGGTGCTGGAAGCGGCCGGGGTTCAGGATATACTGACGAAATCTTTGGGATCGAGCAACCCGCACAACCAGGTTAAGGCAACTCTTAACGGCCTTCTGAGCCTTTTGGACGCGAAGAAGATGGCCGGAAAAAGAGGCATGACAATAAGTGAATTATTCAGTGCTTAATTGAGGATTTTATGTCGAAAATAAAAGTAATACAGACAAGAAGCGTAATTGACAGGCCCGAAGATCAAAAAAGAACGATCGAAGCCCTTGGTTTGGGAAAACCCAATTGGGAAGTTGTACACAACGATACGCCGCAGATAAGAGGTATGATTAAAAAAGTTACGCATCTGGTTAAAGTAGAAGAAATTAAGAAATAAGGCGGTTAATAATGGATATCTTAAGCAATTTAAAATATGCCGAAGGTTCGAGAAAGAGCCTTAAAAGAATCGGCAGAGGCGAAGGCTCAGGGCACGGCGGAACTGCTACGAAAGGAATGAACGGACAGCTTTCCCGTTCCGGTTCAAAGCATAAGAACTGGTTCGAAGGCGGTCAAATGCCGCTGCAGA
>JBJKOY010000418.1:0-5304 GCA_046706945.1 Ignavibacteriaceae bacterium
ACGAAAAACTCGTTTGCCGCCGTATTCTTTCTTAAAGAATAAAACATTGTCATTGCCTCCGCGGCGGCTGTTCCCTCGTCGAGAAGAGAAGCATTGGCTATATTCAACCCAGTAAGGTCTATGATCATTGTTTGGAAATTTATTAGGGCTTCCAATCTTCCCTGCGAAATTTCCGCCTGGTAGGGAGTATACTGGGTGTACCACCCGGGATTCTCCAGAATATTTCTTTGAATAACGGAAGGAGTTATTGCGGGATAATAGCCCATTCCTATGTACGATTTAAAAACTTTGTTTTTACGCGCCAGTTTTTTAAGCTTCTCTATGAATTCGTATTCCGAAAGCGGTTCTTTTAACTTTAATTTATTTTGAAGTCTTATTTGAGCGGGTACGGTCTCGTCTATAAGTTGATCCGGGGAATCCAGGCCCATGGTATTAATCATTTCCAGGGTTTCCTCTTCCGACGGCCCTATATGGCGGTATTTGAATTTATTCGAATTAATTTGATATTTCATAAGTATGTTTAATTCCGGGCTTAATAATTTTAATAATTTAATTATTGAAAAATAATCAAAGTTTATCATCTAAAAAAAGTATTTAACTGGAATAAGCGGCGAATTTTTGTTTAGAATCGCCGGAAGCAGGTTCGAGGACAATTACTCCGAGCCGGCTTCGTCCTTTAGAATTTTTTGGAGAGCGAAATGTGCGGCGTTTTGTTCGGCGGTTTTTTTATTGCGGCCCCTACCTTTCCCGAACTCAACTTCTCCGATTTCCACTTTAATAGTAAATACCCTGTTATGCTGCGGTCCTTCTTCCTTGATTACGGTATAGACCGGGTTGTCCAGTTTATTCGCCTGCGCATATTCGAGCAGCTGGCTTTTAAAATTTTCGTCGATAAGGTAAAGGTCGTCTTTCGAATTCGGTTCGATTAAAATTTTATGGATAAATTCTTTTGCTTTTTCAAGTCCGTTGTCCAGATATATTGCGCCGATTAAAGCTTCGGTGGCGTCGGCCAGAACGGTCCTGGAGCCGTTCTTGAAAGTGTTCGAAAGATTTTTACTGACGAGAATGAAATCGACCAGATGGATTAATTCCGCTGCATCCGCAAGAGCAATTCTGTTGACCAATTTTGATCTTACCTTTGTCAAAAATCCTTCGTCTTTATCCGGGAATTCTTCGAACAGGTATTCCGCTACGATAAGATTTAAGACCGAATCACCGAGGAATTCGAGCCTCTCGTTTGAAACCGCATAATCGCCGTTTTGTTCGAGGAAGGATCTGTGCATTAAAGCCTGGATGAAGAATTCTCTTCTTTTAATGTTAAAACCTATTAACTCTTCGAGCTTTGCGAACTTTTGAGGAGTTAGCAGGCGTGTAGCGTATTTGGATTTATTCAGTTCTTCCCGCTGTTTCAGTTTTTCGAAAAGCCAGGATAAAATCTTACTCAAAATTATTCCTCGAACTTTTTAAACAGCAAAGAGGCGTTGTGCCCTCCGAAACCGAAAGTATTGCTGATGGCACACTTAACTTCTTTTGCGGTTGCCTTTAAGGGGCTGTAGTTAAGGTCGCATTCCGGGTCGGGATTTGTCAGATTGATCGTCGGCGGAATTAAATTATTTTTTATAGAAAGTACGGAAGCAATAGCTTCAATACCGCCGGCAGCCCCTAATAAATGCCCCGTCATTGATTTAGTAGAGCTCACCACTAGTTTATACGCGTGATCGCCGAAAACCGTTTTGATGGCATTGGTTTCGTTCACGTCGTTGTAAGGAGTAGAGGTACCGTGAGCGTTGATGTAATCAACATCTTCAAAAGAAACCCCTGCATCTAAAACTGCTTCTCTCATCGATCTTACCGCGCCTTCGCCGCCCGGTGCCGGGGCCGTTATATGATAAGCATCTCCAGTTAAACCGACGCCGGCAATTTCGCAGTAGATATCCGCGCCCCTTGAAACGGCGTGTCCGTATTCTTCCAGGACCAGACTTGCCGAGCCTTCTCCCATAACAAATCCGTTTCTGTCCTTGTCGAACGGTCTTGAGGCTTCTTTATACCTGTCGTTCCAGCGGGACAATGCTTTCATCGCATTAAATCCGCCTATTGACATTTCGGTAATCGCGGCTTCCGAACCGCCGCACAGCATCATGTCCGAACTTCCCCTTTGAATTAATATGAAAGCGTCGGCAATAGCATGCGATGAAGTGGCGCACGCCGAGGTAGTTGCATAGTTGGGCCCCTTCAAGCCGTATTTTATCGAAATTTGTCCCGCGGCTATATCCGATATCATCATAGTAACAAAGAAGGGACTGATGCCGCGCGGATTTTTTGTTTCGTAATAATTCCAATGCTGCTGCTGATTTGTTACCATGCCGCCGATGCCGCTTCCGAAAATTACGCCGAAACGCTCTTTACTAACCTTATCCAGTTCGATTCCGGAATCCTTAACGGCCATTTCTGAAGTAGCGAGAGCGTATTGAGAGAAAGGATCCAATCTTTTGATCGTTTTCTTATCGAAAAAATCTTCCGGATTGAAATCCTTTACCTCCGCGGCAAACTGAGTATCAAAATTTGAAGCATCGAATTTGGTTATCGGATCTACGCCGTTAACTCCGTTAATTAAAGCATTCCAATATTCTTTAACTCCGGTGCCTATCGGAGTAATTGCCCCGAGACCGGTAACAACTACCCGCCTGTTGTTCATAACCATCTCCTGATTAAAAGAATTGTTATTCCTTTATCATGCGGCAATAAAGGAATAAGCTGAGCCGAGAAACAACTATTCCCGACTTAATTTGATTAACCTAATTTCTCTTTCAAATATTTTATAGCATCCCCGACCGTACCGATTTTTTCGGCATCTTCATCGGGTATGGATACCTGGAAAGCGCTTTCGAATCCCATAACCAGTTCGACTATATCCAATGAATCCGCACCCAAATCGTTTGTAAAAGAGGCTTCGGGCGTTATTTGAGATTCTTCAACACCCAGCTTATCTATTATTATTTCTTTTACTTTTGCCTCAACGTCCATTTGATTCTCCTATAGGTTTATTTTTATGAATTAACTAAATTATTTTTTTCATCTTACATTGCCATTCCCCCGTCTACCTGGATCACCTGACCGGTAATATAGTCTGCTTCGGATGAAGCAAGGAACGAAACGGCTTTTGCAATATCTTCGGGCCGCCCGATCTTTTTTAACGGGATAATTGCCAAAATGGATTCGCGCTGTTTTTCGTTCAGTTTCTCGGTCATATCCGTAGATACATACCCGGGAGCAACGGCGTTAACCGTAATATTTCTTGATGCAAGTTCCTTAGCAATCGATTTTGTAAACCCGATAATACCTGCCTTCGAAGCTACGTAATTTGCCTGTCCGGGATTGCCGATTAAAGCCACCACGGACGAAATATTAATTATCTTCCCCCTGCGCTGGCCCATCATGGGTTTTACCGCGGCTTTGGTATAATTAAATACGCTCTTCAAGTTCGCGGCGATTACGCGGTCGAAATCCTCTTCGCTCATTCTTAGTAAAAGATTATCCTTAGTGATTCCAGCATTGTTTACTAAAATATCTAAACCGCCTAAATTTTCCAAAGTAAAATTAATCGTTTTTTCGGCTTCGCCGAAAACTGACGCGTCGGCCTGAAGGCTTAACGCCTTGACGCCGAACTTTGCGGCCTCCGCTTCTACTTCCGCCGCCGCTTTTAGGGAACTGCTGTATGTAAATACCACATCGCAGCCTTGTGAGGCAAATTCAAGTACAATTCCCCTTCCTATTCCCCTGGAACCGCCGGTGACAACGGCTTTCATGCCTTTTAATTTCATGCTACCCCTTTCTTTTTATTGGCATCCAAATATTCTTTTCTATACTCGTCCAGCTCGGCGAACCCTTCCCGGCCGAAAAGATGCATCAGCTCCTCCCTGCAAGCTTCGAAAATCGTGGTATTTTCGGACACCGCTTTATTGCAGGTCTTTAGCCTGTCCATATGATCGTCGTCGATCGTTAAAGTGCCTTCATATATGGTCAGCGGGTACAGGATGCAGTATAAAGGTTTGTATTTCCATTTATGTTCCCCTTCCTTAATAGCCAGTTTCTGAAGGCTGCAAAGACCATCTTTATCCAAAAAGACGCATTTTTTATTATGTAATTCGGTACCAACCGCAACTCCCGATTCAAAATCACCGTCTTCTTCAGCCGGTTCAAACCATTTTGAAACTTCTTTTGTCTGGCTTTCGTCCATTAACGGGGAAATTTTTTCTTTGATGTCCAGTATCAAATCATGTTCTTTTAAATCGGTATAAACGCCGTAATAGCAGCATTCCCCGGTGCATCTGCAGCTAAAGCCGAAAGTGAAGATCCGGGTATCAATTTTAATTCCTTTTATTTCTTTGGCTGAAAATTTTTCCATTATAAATATTTCTCCACATCCGAGTATTTGTCTATTCCGAAAAATTTGACGTCCGGATTAATTCTCTTTACAAGGCCCTGCAGTACCTTCCCGGGTCCGACTTCGTAAAATTCCTCAATCCCGTCTTTAATCATGTTCGCGACCGACTCTTCCCATCTGACCGGCGACGTAACCTGTTCCAGCAGCAAATGCTTTATTTCCTCCTTATCGGTTACCGGTTTGGCGGAAACATTGGCATAAACGGGGAACCTGGCGTTGTAAACAGCGGTATTATTCAGTTCGTTCCGCAATTCTTCTTTAGCCGGCAGCATCAACGGAGAATGAAAAGCCCCGCTGACAACCAGTTCCTTGACAAGTTTTGCGCCTCCTGTTTTGCATAATTCCATGGCTTTTCGAACACCGTCCACCGAGCCCGAAATTACGATCTGCCCGGGAGAATTAAAATTAGCGCACTGCACAATGCCTTCCGAAGATGCCTGCCCGCAGAAATCGTTTACTTTTCCGGGCTCCAGACCGATCACGGCGGCCATCGTTCCGGGGTTTTCGATGCCTGCTTTCTGCATGGCTTTGCCTCTGGCTCTTACAAGCTTGACTGCATCGTAAAATTGTATTGAACGAGAGGATACGAGAGCCGAATAGTCACCTAAGGAGTGGCCGGCAGCCGCAGCGGCATCTATGGTTCTTATCAAGTTTGCCAGTACTACGCTGTGCAGAAAAATAGCAGGCTGGGTAAATTCGGTCTGCTTAAGCTGTTCCTCCGGTCCGTTAAACATAATATACGACAGATTAATTCCCAGCGCATCGTCGGCGGTTTTTATCATTTCCTTGGCCTCGGCAGAATTATCGAATAGGTCCTTGGCCATTCCTACATATTGAGAGCCTTGGCCGGGAAATAAAAA
>JBJKOY010000419.1:0-13804 GCA_046706945.1 Ignavibacteriaceae bacterium
TTGCGGAGAATAATTATGGCGCTAAGGTTTACTATTTTCATTTCTTTTGTCTTTTTCATTCTACTGCCCGAAATAAACGCAGCAACTATATCGGGACATATTAAAGATGCTAGAAACGGTTCTCCAATTCCGGGTGCAAATGTAATTATAATGGGAACGATATACGGCGGAAGCGCAGACGCACACGGATATTATGAAATTCAAAACATACCTGCCGGAAATTATCAAATTAAAGCCGAGGCAATCGGTTTTAAAAGCCTGACAAAAACCCTGACTATTAAAATAAGTTCCGCTATAGTTAGCCTGGATTTTAATCTGAACGAAACTGCCGTGGAATTATCTGAAGTAATAATTAAAGCACGGGCAAATCGTGAGTTGGAAACATCCGCAAGAAAAACGGAAAAAGATGCGGGTAATATCGTCAACGTAATATCCGCACAGACAATCGAACAATCGACCGACCGTACCGCAGCGGATGCGCTTCAACGCGTTTCAGGAATGTCTTTGATGAGAGATAACGAAGGCGAGGGGCGGTATGTTGTTATGCGCGGCTTGTCCCAGAAATATAACAATACTTTGGTAGACGGAATAAAAATTCCCAGTCCCGAATCAAAAGACCGTTACGTCCCGATGGATATTTTCCCGTCCTCTCTTTTTGAAAGGATCGAAGTCGTTAAGTCTTTAACCGCGAATATTGCAGGGGATGCGATCGGCGGTTCCACAGATCTGCTGCTTAAAGAAGCGCCCGACCACTTAACCTATTCGTTCAGCGTAGCTTCCGGTACGAGTACAAGCTTAATTAATAATTCGTTTTATTCTTTTAACAAAAGTGCCGTAAACGATCTGGATCCGGAACGTTTGCACGGTACCGTCAGCGCATCCGATCCTACTCAAATGATCAAAGCCAGATATAACCCCGCACCATCCGATTTTACAATTGCGAACCTGAAATTTACGGACAAGGCTGCGCCGCCGAACGGTCTTTTTTCGGGGCTCATCGGCGACCGTTTCCTAAACGGAAATTTGGGACTACTGGTTACAGGAACATATCAAAATACTTTCGACCGCGTCCCGCAGGATTTCTATTCCGTTGGTTCCAACATTAATAAAATAGACGCGCAAGGACATCTTATACCTTACGCTGACACATATAATAAGCGTACTTACTATACCGATAAAATACGAAGCGGCATCCTGGCAAAGAGCGATTTTATCGCAGGTCTGGGAAACCAGCTTTCGGCTACCTATATGTACGTCCGGCAGGAAGAAGACCAGACGCGGGACGGACTTCAAATCAACTTAAGCGGTTCGCGCGGGGCAAGCGACGTAACTTATAATTACAGATCGGCGCTTCGTACACAGGACATATCAAGTATTACTTTAAACGGCGAACATTTCAACAACTCTCCTTTTCAATTTCAATGGACGCTAAATTATACAGACGCTGTACAGGACCGGCCGGACGAGGCCGAGTATTCTTTGCTGCAGAATTACGACAATCATGGAGTTCTCCTTCCTTTTAAAGGATTAAACGACATAACACATTCCTGGAGGAGAAACGACGATAAGCAATATCTCGGAAAAATGGATTTAACTTTTCATATTACTTCCGACGGCAGCAATACATTAAAAGCGGGAATTGTTGCGCAGAAACTTAGTCGCGCCAACTACGAAGACGATTATAAATTAAATCCGGCCATAGAGAACGGTCATACCGCGTATTTTACATCGCTGGACAGCTCGCAGCTGACGGTATTCGGGTACGGCACCACATCGGGTTCTACCGTTTACGGATACCAGAATTATAAGGCGAGCGAATTCCTCAGGGCTGCTTATATACAGTACTCGGAAATTTTAGGCAGGCTCCAAATATTAGGCGGCGTTAGATGGGAAGAAGCCGACGATAAATATCTGACTAGCGCGTCGCCTTCCATGACGCTGCGCGAAGCGGATGTTAAGATGGTTAATTTCCTGCC
Organism: Ignavibacteriaceae bacterium; assembly: GCA_046706945.1. Taxonomy (GTDB): domain Bacteria; phylum Bacteroidota; class Ignavibacteria; order Ignavibacteriales; family Ignavibacteriaceae; genus FEN-1297. The sequence goes on from JBJKOY010000419.1 coordinate 1,977, forward strand.
GGGATTGCATTTCAGGTACGCGGTTACTCCCGATCAGATAGCGCGGTTATCGGTAACCGAAAGCATGAGCAGGCCGAGTTATTTCGACCTGGTGCCGGCAGTCGACCGTTCCGATGCCAGCCAGTCGCAGGGAAATCCTAACCTCAGACCCGCAACTTCAACCAACTTTGATTTGAGATACGAATTTTATCCGAATCCTATGGATGTATATTCTCTGGGAGTATATTACAAAAAAATAATGGACCCGATAGAAGATCAATTTCAATCGGTGGGAGTTGTACTTGTTACTTCCAAAGCCAACGGCAACCCTGCCACTGTTTACGGGGTGGAGGCGGTTCTTTCAAAGCATTTCGGAGGAATAGGAATAACCGCCAACTACAGTTACGTATTCTCTCAGATTACGAGCACAAAACAGGTCTCTACGGAGAACCTCGCAGGCAATTTCGACCAATCTTATTATCAGCAGAAGCGGCCGCTTGAGTCGCAATCGCCCCAGATTGCCAATGTTATTTTTACTTACTATAATAAAGACTGGGGAACAAATATAAATTTATCGTACAACTATACGGGTAAGCGCCTTATCGCGGTTGCTCGTCTGGACGGCTACGATACTTATGAAGACGGTACATCGGAATTTGATTTTTCCGCGGAGCAAAATCTCCTGACCCATCTAAAGCTTGATATAAAACTAATAAATCTGTTCAGTTCCCCATCAATAACCGAAGTCGTATCGGGACAGTATGTCAAGCACGATCCGATAGTGATTCTAAGGGATTTAAACAGACTGAGGGGATCGATAGGATTTAAATATTCGTTATAACCTGCCTAAGATAGACAGGTAACTTATTCATTCATTAATTATTATGGAGGCCTTATGTCCAAGTTGTTCACGATGTTAATGCTTTTTCTTCTGGCGGATGTAATGATTTCGTATGCTCAACTGCCTGATATATTAACCGGACCTGAAAAAGGGACTACCCTGCCGAATCATACTTATACTGTCGAAGACAGCCTGGTTATAAATGCCGGGGATACTCTAACCGTAAGTCCCGGAGACACGCTATTAATGAAAAACGATCCGGTAACCGGCGCAGCATGCTGGATACATATCCTAGGCACATTTATTTGCGACGGCACGCCGACAGACCGAATCTCAATAACCACCGCAACCGATTCGATGCAGCCCGGAATGTGGGGCGGCATCATAGGCGATTCATGCAAATATGTCGACGTTCAATATACCGACGTATCCTGGGCGGGAGGAAATAACGCCGCAGGTCATGCCTACCGGACATTTGATATATATTCCGATTATGCCAACACAACGACAACGGTGTTTAATCATAACAACGTATGGGGATCGGTAGACGACTGTATAGGTCTTCACGGCGGAAACGCAACGGTAATGTACAATACGTTGAAATGGTGCGGCGCGCCGGACGGAGACAATTTTAATATAAAATCGGGAACAGTCGGGGTTATAGCATATAACGTAATCTGGTCGCCCGGGGGAAACGGGATAAAGATAAATGCTGATCCGACGCTGCCGCGTATAACCAACATGTGCATACATAATAATACCATCTGTGCGGGCGGATGGAGACGCGCCGAGGAACTGGGCTACGCGGTTTTGGTAGACGCGAGCGCACGTGCGCAAATATACAATAATATATTCGGCGATATGCACGGGGAATTGGAAATCACGTCCGTAGCCGATACCACGAGGACGGTATATCAAAACAATTTGTTCTTCTACTCGGTAGACAGTCTTAAAGGGATCTCGAATTATTATCCATCGGATGCCGTCGGCAGACCCCAGCCGAACGATATAATGGACGTGCAGGCAAGCAATTTGTTTGTCCACTACAACGCATTTTTTAACAACGATTACACGGCATTGGACGGAAACAACGATTATCATATACTTCCCAATTCCGCGGCCGTAGGCCACGGCATTACGCCGCCTGCACCAACATTAGCGAACCACTGGGGAAACCCGTTCTTCGGTAACGGTTCTCAAACACTGCCGGGCGACGCAAACATAGGCGCGCTGCCGCCTGCTACAACCGCTGCGGTTCAAAATCAAAATGCGGAAATCCCGAAGGTGTTTGCATTAGATCAAAATTATCCGAATCCGTTTAACCCCACGACGAATATCAGCTATACGCTGAAAGAGTCCGGCCAGGCCAGTCTGCAGATATATAATTTGCTTGGTCAATTGGTAATGACGGTAGACCAGGGTTTCAGACAGGCGGGACAGACATATAAATTCAGTATTAATATGGATAATTTATCCAGCGGGATTTATTTCTATACCCTGCGGGAAGGGAGCAATTTGTTGACAAGGAAGATGGTATTGCTCAAATAATCTCTGGTTGTATTGTTGGAGGTTGTATTGTTGGTGGTAGGAACAACCAACCGCCTACGAACAACCTCCCGCCTTCCAATTCCCCTCCCGGGAGGGGATTAAGAGGTGGGTTGACGGAAGAAAAAGATGTGAAAATTTTGAGGCTCTGTTTTAGGGTGACACTCAAAAAAGCTCGCCCCGATAAGATCACAATGTGAGAGTTCCGCAGAGTATTTATTTTTTTCGGAGTTTTAATGAAATTAAAGAACAAACTATTGTTGCTGCTCTTTTCGTTATTTCTGGTAATAAATATTACCGCACCTATTTCCGCCCAGGAGAAAGTTAAAATAGCTCTTTGGGGAGACTCACGCGAGAACCTCGATAATACTACAGCGGATATCGCGCATATTTTACTTTACGATATTACCGACTGGGATTTCCAGGTACACACGGGCGATTTCACACACGACGGAAGCAACGAGGCCTGGCAGAGGACCCTGCATTTCCCCGGGATCGACAGCATTTTCGTCAAAGGAAAGTTTTATATGTGTACCAGCAACCACGATTATAAAAACGATGAATCGAAAGCCGACTGGGATAAATACACCGCAGGCATTCTGCCTAGAAACAGCACGGACGGCACTACCCACTTTTATGCCGTTCATAAGGGAAACGTCGACGTAATATTCTGCGACGGGTATTTTACAAAACCTTCCGTAATGCAGAAATGGCTGGATAATTATCTGTCTAAAGTAAACCCCGACGACTGGCTGGTCGGAGTATGGCATAATGTTTCGTACGGCGACCTGACATATAAAACAAGCTATTTGAACACCTGTATGCCGTGGATAAAAATTTTATTTAAACACGGATGCAGGTTCATCTTTAACGGCCACGCGCACGTTTACGTAAGAACCAAACCTCTCGATCCTGACGAGAAGATCGACATGGAACACGGCATCGTAACGATTATAAACGGCACGGGAGGCGCAAGCTGGAAGGATCCGGTTAAACATAATCAAAGAATAGCCTTTACTCCGTCCGAAAGGTCTTTCCCGACGGTTACATTCCTTACTTTCGAAGGGAATAAGGCTCATCTCGAAACCGTCGACTGCAGGCCCGGACATAATTTAAAAGTAATTGATGAATGCGATTACGTAAAATAATTCAATCTCAAGCGGAGAAAAAAATGAAGAAAAAATTTCTGTTTATTAATTTTATTGTACTAATATCTTTTTTTATTCAGCCTCCGAATTTATTTCCGCAAACTTCAGGATATAAAATTCTCGATAATATTAAAATCGGAGGCGCTGCAGACTGGGATTACCTTTCAGTGTGCGAGCCTCTGCACGAGCTGTTCATATCTCATTATAACGAAGTCGACGTTATAAATCTCTATAATAATTTCTTAATCGGGAAAATAGAAGGATTGGAAGACGTGCACGGTTCGGCCTTTGCGATGAAATACGCTAAAGGGTTTATAAGCGACGGCAAGCATAATTCAGTGGTGATATTTAATTTGAAAAATTTTAAGGTTATTAAAAGAGTAAAAACAACCGGTTTCGATCCGGACGCAATTCTCTACGATCCGTACACCGAAAGAGTTTTTGCCTTCAACGGCCACAGTACGAATGCTACCGCTATAGATGCCGGGACAAACAAGGTAATAGGCAAGGTTCTCCTTAGCGGCGAGCCGGAGTTCGGCGTATCCGATTACAAGGGAAATGTGTATGTAAATATCGAAAAGAAAAACGAGATAGACGTCATAAATCCGAAGTCTCTCAAGGTAGTTCGTAAATGGCCGGTTCTGCCATGCGAGCGGCCTTCAGCCATGGCCATCGATAGGAAGAACAACATATTGTTTATCGGGGCGAGGAATAAACTTTTTGCCGCCGTCGATGCCGGGTCCGGAAAATTGATAGCAACTTTCCCTATCGGCCCGGGAGCGGATGCCGGCCGGTACGATCCGGAAACTCATTTAATATTTTGTTCAACCAAAGACGGGGCGATGAGCGTTTTCAAGGAAGAATCAAAAGACCGGTACAAATTTCTGGAAAATATAAAGACCTTGCCCGGAGCTAAAACAATGGCGCTCGATAAAAGCACCCACAAAGTTTATACATCGACTATGTTAAATTCCGCCGGCGGCGGTAAGACATTCGGCGTGCTTATTCTCGGAACAAGGTAATGCGGAACAGCTGCCGGAAAGATTATCTTCTTTTTAATTTATTAAAAAGAGTACGCAGGAATTTTTTAAAAAAAGCGGTGCGTGCTGTATGCATCGCAATGTTTGCACTGCCGTTGTTGAACGCAGCGGGCGATCATTTTCAAAAAAATCCTTCCGCAAAGTTCAGCGCATTGCTTCTGGGTACAAAAGCACCTTACCGGTTTGCGGCTGAAGGTAATACTCCGCCTCCTTACGGCTACAAGCCGGTATTTATTAATTATGTGGGAAGGCACGGCGCGCGTTTTTTGACCGATCCCGAGGATCTTATTTCCGTAATGAAGATACTGTCCGCGGCAAAAAAGATGCACTGTCTTACCCGAAGCGGATACCGTCTTGAAAGAATGCTTTATATCTTCGGTAAAATTGAAAAAGGTAATTACGGAAATATTACCCGGGCCGGAGCGGAAGAACAGGAAGGAATAGGACTGCGGATGTACCGGCATTATGCCGGAGTATTCAAAGGGAACGGTTTAAACGTAGTTATGACGAGCAAAGTAAGAACACAGCAGAGCGCCCGGGCTTTTTTAAAAAGCTTGTCTTCCTACCCTTCCTATAAAATACATGAAAGGATCATCCCCGATTCTTCGGACGATATACTGCGTTATTATGATCTGTCTTCCGCGTACAGATCGTATAAGAAAGGTCCAACTGTAAAGTCCCGTATCGATTCTTTACTTGCCGATAGGCGAATGAAGAAAGCCCTATCCGATCTAAATGCGGAATTTTTCAGGAATAGCTTCATGAAAAAAATGCAGGCGGGCGGTATAGCTATTGCCGGGAAAAACGGGAAAAGGATATATTATGATATTAAAGACTTTACGGATAATTTATTCGGCATTTATACAATAGAATATTCTATGAGATATGAAATCAGGAAGTCCGGACGATCTTTAGATAATACGGATTTCGGCTCTTTCTTTAATTCCGAAGATCTTCAATGGCTTGCTTTTACCGACGGTGCCGGCGAATTTATGGAAAAAGGACCGGCCTGCGACACTCTGGGAATACAAATCCGTGATGCGGTTCCGCTGCTGGTTGATTTTATCAGGACCGCCGACGATTATATAAATTTTCCCAATTCAATAGATGCGGATTTGCGGTTTGCACATGCGGAGACCGTTTCGCCTTTTGCCACGCTGCTGGGAATAAGGGCTGCCAGCAGTCCTTCTCCCTCAATTTTCCGGTACGGCAGGCATTGGCAGCCGTCAAAAATAATTCCCTTGAGCTCCAACATACAGTGGATATTATATTCAAAAAACGGACACTACCTTCTAAAAGTACTTTTAAATGAAAGAGAAGCAAAACTGCCGATAAATACAAGTACCTTTCCTTATTACGATTGGGAAGAAGTGAAAAATTATTACCTGAAAAAATTAGCTCTGATGCACACTGGGCTTGATAAAAATATGCATGAGTATCTGGTGAAGCTGAGATGAGGCTGGATGCTGGAATATTAGTATAAACTATTTGGGATGCTTTAAGGGAAAAATATAATGAATAAAAGAAATACTAAAAAATTTTTTACAGTTGAAGTCTTTTTTATAATTTTTCTAATTCAATTACTTTTTATCGGGCGTTTAAATGCTCAAACTCCGCCGGCGACTGACAAAAATAAAATTATAACTCTTGACAAATCGATTAACTTTTTAGTTGTAGGGGACTGGGGACATAACGGATTTTACCATCAGAGGCTGGTAGCTGCTCAAATGAATATTGCAGCAAAGAAAATGGACATAGATTTTATAGTATCCGTAGGGGATAATTTCTATCCTAACGGCGTTGCAAGCGTGAACGATCCGTATTTCAAAAGCTGTTTCGAGGATGTATACAGCGGCCCGGAACTGTTCGTGAACTGGTACGTCGTTCTGGGGAATCACGATTACGAAGGCAATACGCAGGCGGAAATCGATTATACAAATGTAAGCAGAAGGTGGGAGATGCCGTCCCGGTATTATTCGTTTGAAAAAAAGTTTAAGAACGGGGATAAGGCCGAATTTATTTTTCTGGACACCTCGCCTTTTATCAAGGGTTATTACAAAGAAGAGAAATATAAAAACGTTATCGGTCAGGACACGGCGGCGCAGTATAGATGGCTGAAAGATTTGCTCTCCTCGTCGGATGCAAAATGGAAACTGGTCTTCGGGCATCATCATTTTTATACCGCCGAAAGCAAATCCGAGGAGCTTAAAGATATCCGCGACAGGTTCGGGCCGTTGTTTCAGAAATATAAAGTCGATGCCTATATCTGCGGCCATCAGCACAGTCTGCAGTATATTACTAAAAAAGACAAGTATATGAAATTCATAATATCCGGCGCCGGTTCGGAGACGGAAAAAGTTTACCCCGGTGAAGCGGTATTTGCCTCGAGCAGATCCGGCTTTACGGCGATTTCTTTAAGCGATAACGCCATGCTGGTACAAATGATAGACTTCAAGGGGAACCTTATCTTTAAAACCATTATAAGAAAATAGTATTCAATAGATCTTCGATTGAAATTAAAGAGCGCAAATGGCAGCAGTCAACCTGTTTAACCTCTTCGTTGCCTTTCTTTATAAGTTCGAGTATTTTTATATCATTAAATACTAATTCAATTGAGGATAACATGAAGTTTCTCCTGTCTTTCTTGTTTTTACTGCCCGCGCTGCTTTTGGCACAGTCAAAAAGACCGTTAACGGTTGACGACCTGTGGGCCATGCACAGAATAGGGTCATTCAACCTTTCGCCGGACGGCAAAACGATCGTTTTTTCAGTTACCACATACAACATGCAGGAAAATAAAGGCAATACGGATATTTATCTGGTGAATTCCGACGGAACGGATTTAAGACCCCTGAAAAATTCCGAAAAGAACGAAACCAATCCCGTTTTTATGCCCGACGGCAAAAAGATCGCATACCTCCTGGACGATCAGATACATGTCTGCAATCTCGACGGAAGCGGCGATACTAAAGTAACGGACCTTTATACCGGCGTTTCTGATTTCCGCGTATCGCACGACGGGAAGAAATTCCTCATTATCTCTTCGGTATATCCGGACTGCGGCAGCCAGGATTGCAACAAGAAGCTAGACGAGGAAAAGAAAGCTTCCAAGGTAGACGTAAGAGTGATAACCCATCTTATGTTCAGATCATGGAACCGCTGGACTAACGGCAAGAGAAGCCACCTGTTCCTGTTCAATACGGAATCCGGAAAGTATACCGATCTTAATTACAAGATGCACAACGATGTTCCCCCGCTGGATCTAGGGAGCGGCAACGATTTTAATTTTTCTCCGGACGATAAGCAGATTGCGTATACCATGAATCCCGATACCGTTGTAGCCAACAGCGTTAATAACGAGGTGTATATTGTTAATCTGGCAGACGTGAAATCGGCGGTAAAAGCTCCGGCCGAAAAGATTTCCACAAGCAAAGGCGGCGACTGCGAGCCGGTATATTCGCCCGACGGAAAATATATCGCTTTCAGCTCGATGCTTGTACCGGGACACGAATCGGCCAAACATAATCTTATCCTTTATAACAGGTCAACGGGTAAATTAAAAAATATAACGAAGGATCTGGACAGATCCGTCGATGAAATTGTATGGTCGCCCGATTCCAAGTACATTTACTTTACCGCAAACAACGAGATCTTTAACTCAGTATACAAAATCGACATCGCGACAGGTAAGGCGGAAACGGTATTAAAAGAACACAGCAATACCAACGTAGCAGTATCGCCGGACGGCAAAACGGTATATTTTAAACAGCAGAGATCGAATCTTCCTTACGAAATATTTGCAATGAATGCTGACGGCGGCAACATACGGCAGCTTACCCATCTGAATAAAGAACTACTTTCGAAGATTGAAATGATCCCCCTGGAAACATTCTGGTGCCAGGGAGCCAAAAGGAAGGTAGAATCCATCCTGGTAAAACCGCCTTTCTTCAATCCAAATAAAAAATACCCGCTGATATTTTTAATTCACGGCGGTCCGCAGGGGCATTGGGAAGACGATTTCCATTACAGGTGGAATACGGAATTGTTCGCATCAAAAGGCTATGTTGTTATTGCTCCCAACCCGACGGGAAGCACCGGCTACGGCCAGGCCTTTACCAACGCGGTTTCACGCGACTGGGGCGGCGATCCTTACAAAGACCTAATGGACGTTTACGATTATGCCGTTAAGAATTTCAAATATATAGATCCGAAAAACACTTTTGCGGCCGGCGCCTCATACGGCGGGTATATGATAAACTGGATCGAAGCGCATAAAAATCCGTTCAACGCGATGGTCTCCCACGATGGTGTATTCAACACCGTAAGCATGTGGGGCACTACCGAAGAATTATGGTTCCCGGAATGGGAATTCAACGGCACGCCGTGGCAGAACAGGGAACTTTACGAAAAATGGAACCCGCAGAGATATATACAGAATGCCAAAACGCCGCTGCTTATAATCGAAGGAGCTCACGATTACAGGGTGCCGCAGGATCAGGCATTCCAGCTTTTTACTTCGCTGCAGCGTCTCGGCGTACCGAGCAAGCTTTTGTATTTCAACGACGAGTATCATTTCGTTGTTAAACCCCAGGACGCAAAGTTCTGGTGGGATTCGATTTTTGAATGGTACAAGAAATATCAGAAATAAAACGGAGCTTCTCCGATGAACGACAACGATAAAAACTTAAACGAACTTTTGGAACTCGACGAACTTGATTTCGGCGGCGAGACCGAACAGGAAGTCGGTAAAAAAATTCAGTATGTAGAAGAGAACCTATGGACTAAGCTGGAACGAGTGGGAAAGAAGATTTCCTTTGCCAAAGATATTCTGGCCCTCGTCCGGTACCTGCGCGACCCACTGGTATCGTGGCATAGGAAGGCAATTGTAGCCGCGGCTTTAATTTATTTTATAAGTCCGATAGACGCAATCCCGGACATAACCCCGCTTATCGGGTACCTGGATGATCTGGGTGTAATCACGGCTTTACTTAAATACCTGGGGCACGAACTGATCCCGTACTACGACCCGAATTATCACGCTTAATAAAGGATAACGGATGGTAAACTTTAAAATCAATAAAAGCGAAATCCTGTTTAGAGGAAAGGTGTTCGATTTAAAGGTAGAAGAAATTGAGTACGAGAGCGGGAACAAAGGAGTAAGAGAGACCGCCGTCCACGGCGGCGGCGCCGTTATACTGCCGGTTAAGAACAACGGGAAGCTTATTATGATAAACCAGTACAGGCACCCGCTTCAAAAAATAATAACCGAGTTCCCCGCCGGCAAATTAAACAAAGACGAAGACCCGTACGACTGCGCCGTCAGGGAACTAACCGAAGAAACGGGTTATAAAGCCGGTTTTATAAAAAAACTTGGAGCAATATGCACAACACCCGGCTTCTGCACTGAAATTTTACATATATATATCGCGAAGGAATTGGTGCCGGGCGACCATAACCGTGAAGAAGGCGAATACGGAATGGAAGTCTTTGAACTGGGTAAGGAAGAAATAAAAGAAAAAATCAATTCGGGCGACATATTCGACGCCAAGACGATTTGCGGATTTCATATGGCTTTATCTTCCGGATTAATTTAACCGTTTCCGCAACAATACAATTGTATTATATTTTACTCAAGTAGACCGCTTTATATTATTTTATAAAGATTAGCCACTCATATATTGATGCCTTTGGCAGAATTCCACGAATTTCACAAATTATTTCCAATTTTATTCGTGAAAATTTGTGGAATTCGTGGCTATATTGCCCTTTAATCAATATACGGTCAACTTGTAATATTTAAATTCTTCAATTTCCAAAGGAAGAATTAAAATGAAACCGTTTCTGGTTATAATAGTTATTTTATTTATTATAACCATGGTGGGAGTTCTGTTTCTGCTGGAAAGTTATATTACCGCCTCGCTATGAATTCCGCCGGATTATTTGAATGAATTAGAAGAGAAACAATCTCAAGGCCCTGTCGTCCCATACTGCGTTTTGATCCCGTAAATTAACGTCTTATTTTGATTTTGAAATTCCTGATAAAATAGGCTAATTTAAACCGGTTAAAAAATTCATTAATATGCTCAAATCATTACAAGTAAAAGACTACGCTCTGATCGAAGAAATATTCGTCGAGTTCGGCGGCGGGCTAAATATAATTACAGGGGAAACCGGCGCGGGAAAGTCTATCCTTATTGATGCAATGGGTCTGCTCCTGGGCGAAAGGGCGTCGACCGAAGTAGTCCGCAAGGGAGCCGCAAAGTCGGTTGTGGAAGGGATCTTTAATGTCGACGGGAATAAGAAAGTAGAATCGGTATTAAGGGAGAACGAAATAGAATGCGGTACGGAACTGATTATGCGCAGGGAGATTTCCCTGAAGGGATCCAACCGGTGTTTCATAAACGATACGCCGGTACAGTTAAACTTGATAAAAGAAACGGGCAACCTGCTGGTGGATCTGCACGGGCAGCACGAACACCAGTCTCTTCTGCGCACCGAAACGCATATAGATTTTCTAGATGAGTTTGCGGGACTGGAAGAACCGCGCGGCGAGTACAAACGTATTTATTCCGATCTCCGCAGTAAAACCGAACGGCTTAATGAATTGAAGGACAAAGAATCTTCGCTTAAAGAAAAAAAGGATCTTTATTTATTTCAGATAAAAGAAATCGATGCTGTATCGCCCGAAGAGGGCGAGGAAGAAAGATTGAAAGATGAGCTTAATATACTTGAAAACTCCGAAAGGCTGAGGGAGTTAACCGGCGAGATTTATTCTTTGATTTACGAATCGGAAAATTCGATCACCGATCAATTGGGGATAATTAAATCCAGGCTGGAAGAGCTTCTGCGCATCGATAAGAAATTTACCGAAATCAAGGATGAAACGGACAGTGTTTCTGCTTTAATCGGGGATATATCAAAATATTTCAGGGATTATGTTTCGGGTATAGATATCGATCCGCAGCATCTCGAAGATTTGAGAGAAAGAGCCGCCTCCGTAAACCTACTTAAGAAAAAATACGGGGGATCGCTGGGCTCGGTATTAAAGCACCGGGAAAAAATAGGGAAAGATTTCGATCTCATAGAGAACTATGCGGAAAATATAGCGCAATTGGAAGCAGAAATTAAAAAATTGCGTTCCGGCTGCGGAGATGCGGCGGAAAAGTTATCCCGGAAAAGAAGCGCCGCGGCGGAAAAGGTAAGGAAAGAAGTCCAGGATGTTTTAAAGTATCTTGGGATTGAGAAAGCCGTGTTCCAGGTTAAAATAAGCCGCAA
>JBJKOY010000420.1:0-4765 GCA_046706945.1 Ignavibacteriaceae bacterium
GCGGTTAGTATATCGTCTTCGTCGGTGAAAAGCAGGCCCGAAAGGATTACTATTCCTCCTTCCGCGGTTTTCTGTTTTATCTGCGGAGCAATATCGAGCAGAACGTTCTTTTGGATGTTTGCCGCTATCAGATCGAAATCGTTTGCCGGAACATCTTTAATCTCGCCGTTCATTACGTTTATATTACCGGAAACGCCGTTCAACCGGCAGTTTTCGGCAGCATTATCGAAACACCATTCATCGTTATCCGCGGCCGTTGCCGACGCGGCGCCCAATTTTATCGCCGCTATCGATAGTACGCCCGTTCCCGAGCCTACATCCAGCACCTTCATGCCTTTTTTAACATATTTCTCAAGCATCCTCAGCACCAGTTTCGTCGTCTGATGTTCTCCTGTACCGAAGGACATTTTCGGATCAACAATAAGAACGATCTGCCCATCTTTAGGTTCGTATTCCCTGAAAGTAGGTCTAACCACAATCCTTTCCGATACTTCTATAACTTTCAAATTCTTTTCCCATTCCTCGTTCCAGTTCTTGTCCTCGAGTAAATTTTCTTCCACTCCGAAATTAAACAGCATCTTTTCATCGGCTAGTTTGCGCAGTTGACCGGAAATTGATCCGGCGCTTACCGTACTTCCCGCATCCGCAAAAACCTTTAGGCAATTTATCTCTTCGCTGATCCCGGTAATATCAAGTTCCCAAAGAATACTCGATATAATATCGGGTATAAAAGGTTCGGCGGTAACCGTAAACTCTTTATAGTACTTCATAATATTATTTAAATATAAAATTTATTCTTTCAATATTTTAAGATGTTCGTATACCGATTCGGCCAAAGACGCAGGGTCGTAGCCGCCTTCAAGAATGGATATAATCGGGATAACACGGCTTTCGGCGAAGTCTTTCAGCCTGAGCGTGATACTGGAGAAATCCGAGCTTTCAAGCTTCATATCCGCCAGCGGATCTTTTTTATGCGCACCGAAACCGGCGGAAACAAAAATAATATCCGGATTATAATTCTTCAATTCTTTTAAAATATGGACATCCATAATTTCCAAATATTTCTTCCCCGCGGTTCTGGCAGGCAGCGGGAAATTCAGCGTATAACCGAATCCTTTTCCCTCCCCCCTTTCTTCTTCGGAGCCCGTACCGGGGAAAAACGGATATTGGTGGAGACTGATATAAAGGACTTTATTGGAGTCGTAAAAAATCTCCTGCGTCCCGTTGCCGTGATATACGTCCCAATCGATAATCGCAATTCTCTTCAGTTTATATTTTTCAGATGCGTATTCCGCGGCGATGGCAATGTTATTAAACAGGCAGAATCCCATAGAAAAAGAAGTGCCGGCATGATGTCCGGGCGGGCGGACCAGGCAGAATATGTTTTTTGCACGTTTGTCTGCCGCCATATCTACCGCCGTTATGCCGCTGCCGGCTGCAAGCAGCGCGGATATCCATGATCCCTTTACGATGTACGTATCCCCGGCATCCAGAAATTTCTCGCCTTCGAAAATAGAGTCTCTCACAAAATAAAGGTGATCGTTTGAATGAACCCTTAAAATTTGTTCCTCGGCGGCCATATCCGGCTGAGATATTTCCACGCCGTCAAGAAAAGAGAGAGTATGCAATAATCCCAATACGGAAGTCAATCTCTTGGAATTTTCGGGGTGATGAAATTCAGGCTCGTGTAATAAAAACTTTTCGTCATAAATAATTGCAAGGTTATCCATTTTTGTCTTTTAGTAATCTATAATAAAATTGCAAATCTGATTCTGAAAATTCCTTCCGGCGTCGGCGTCTCCGGTAAAATTCTGAATAAAAATCGAAAACGCCGCAATATCGCCGTTATTAGACGTAAGATATCCCGACAAAGTTGTCACTCCTCTTAACGTGCCGGTTTTTGCATGCACGTTGTTTTCGGCCGACGTACCGGCCATCCTGTCTTTTAACGTTCCGTCTCTTCCTGCTACGGGTAATGAAGCGTATAAAATTTTAAATAAAGACGGTTTTTTATAATAGATATATTTAAGTATCGCTGTAATCAATTCTGCGGAAATAAGGTTATAACGCGAAATACCTGAACCGTCGACGATGCTGTATAGTGAAGGATCGCATCCCGCCTCGCAAATTAGACTGTCAACCATGCAAATTCCTTTTCCGGCATCCGCGGGCGTGCCGAAATATTTTGCGGCCAATGCGTCGATCAACATTTCGGCGCCCAGATTATAACTGTTTTTATTAATATCCGGTATAACATTTTTAAGCAATCTGTCCAGCGAAAATATTTTATCGGCATATTCAGGAGTATCCATGTAAGAGACGCTTCCGTTAAATCCCACCGATTTTTTTACCAGTGTTTCTTTGAACAAATTCAGGAAATATAATCCCGGGTTATATATATTGACCCTTAGAGTATCCACGAGCGAATCCGGAATACAAACATTTCTTACATTGCCTTTCACTGTTACGGTATTGTCCCTATTTATCCAATCGCGGCTGATCTTTACGGTTTGAGGACTGTCGGCGGGTACTGTCAACGCTTCATTTTCGATTTTAATAAAACCGTTATCAGGCACCGGAATAATGTCCGGCGGACAATAATCGTCCGATGGTTTTACTATCACGCCAAAGCAATTCCTGTTTATGTCGAGAGATGAAAGATAAGGCGCATCGGGCGAAGGATCATCGTCCCACATCCAGCCTCTGCCCCAGAATAAAGAATCGACCATAGAAACATCCCCGTAAATGTTTCCGCTGATATTTTTAATACCTGCGGAGATTATGCTATTTGCAAGGGAATCAAGATCGTTAGTATCAAATTCCGGATCGCATCCTCCTTTCACGTAAATATTGCCGTATAAGGTGCCGTTTATTATCCTGCCCGTATAATAAACGGATGTTTCGAATTTATAGGATTCGCCCAGGTAATCAAGGGCCGCGGCGGTAGTTAATAATTTAAGGTTCGATGCCGGAGTTAAAAGAAGTTTTTCGTTTTTTTGATAAAGGGTTTCGCGGGAAGTTAGGTCGTATATATCAACAGCAATTTGAGTCGATTGAAAAAAGTTATCTTTCAAAAGGGAGTCTATTCTCGATTTAAGCAATTGTTCTTTACCCTGCGGGAAAATGAGAACAGATGCAAGGCACAAAAACGCAAAAAAATAGTTTAGCATCGGGGTAAAATTGATATAAAAGAATTAATTAGGAAATCAAAATATAAATTAATTCTTCTAAGGGCAATGAAGTAATGGAAGCACGTTTTTCATCCGGCGGATTTAGAAATACTGCCTCACCCTGAATTCGACGCCTATTTCATTTTCGACAAATTTTCTGGCTCTTTCAATGTCGACTTCGTTCATTGAAATTATCGACATAACGACTTTGTCCGCATATTTTTTTGCATTCCGGGCGAACGAGACCATCTCATCAAAATAACTCGAATCTAAGCCCATTAACTCAGCGTACTGTTCGCGGTCGGGAGAATTAAAGCTTACGGCAACCGTATCGATTAACCCTTTCAACTCGGGCAGTATGTCCCTCTTATTTATAACGCTGCCGTGACCGTTCGTCAAGAGCCTTGTTTTTCCGCCGTTGTTTTTCACATATTCGGCAACTTCCTTAACGGTTTCCCATCTGACCGTAGGTTCGCCGTAACCGCAGAATACTATTTCCTTATAATTCGCAGGATTGCCGATTTCTTTGTTATAAATTTCCGCGGCAGGCTCCTGACTGCGGGACATTTTAAGATTATACCCGCTGAGTACCGCCTCTTTGTCCCTGTCGCAAAAGATACAGTTCGCGTTGCACCTGTTTGTTATGTTTATATAAAGAGAATTGCCGATCTTATACGTAAATGCCGTATCCGGCTTGGCGCCGATCCCGAACATCCTGAAAGCATTATAGGAAGTTACTCTCCCGACGTCTTCTATAGTAAGGTGATGGATTTCCGCCATTTGCTCGGCGATTAACCTGACATAAGAAGGTTCGTTTCTTTTTCCTCTGTGCGGAACAGGGGTCATAAAAGGAGAATCGGTCTCCAGCATTATACTTTCCATGCTCAGGTTTGCAAGGATATTCCGCAGGCCGTCGGATTTTTTGAATGTAATGTTGCCCGTAAAAGAAACAAAATGTTTCATCCTGACAAGCTCCCTAGCGTCCTTGAGCGTACCGCTGAAACAATGGAACTGGGCTTTCAATCCGCTGTCGGCATATGACCGGATAATGTCCATTAAATCCGTATCCGCTTCCCGGTTGTGAATTATAACCGGTTTGTTGATTCTTAAAGCCAGATCGATCTGAGCTTTGAAAGCCCTGATCTGATTTTCTCTCGGTGAATAGTCGTAATAATAATCCAGTCCTATTTCGCCCACCGCCACTACTTTTTTATGCCTGCTCAGCTTTTCAATTTCATTTACAAGCGAATCACTCCAATTCGCCGTATCGTGCGGGTGTATTCCGACCGCGGCATATATAAAATCGTATCTTTCGGACAGCTCTATCGCCGTCACTGCATTTTCAAGATCCGTCGAAGGTACAATTATATAATCAATCCCGGATTCTTTTGCTCTTTTTATTACCTCGTCTGCATCGTCCTTGAAATTCGGATAAAAAAGATGCGCATGAGTATCTATAAACATTTCAGTATTTTCCTTCCCCTGAAAAATTGTAAACTATGCCGTAATAAACTGCGGCAAAAATAATATTTAGGATCTTAAAATAAAAACTCGGTTCTCAGCGAATAACTTCTAATAGGAGCTGGATTAGCAAT
>JBJKOY010000421.1:0-5592 GCA_046706945.1 Ignavibacteriaceae bacterium
ATCCTTATAGTTCATATTAAATTTTAAATTTATTTCGGATTAAACGATCAAATAATCATCTGAAAACCATATAACATCCACTATCCAGCTTCCAGCATCGAGTATCCAGCATCGAGCTTCCAGCATCCAGCATCCAGCTTCCAGCCCCTACTCATAATACCCGACAATAGATTTAATAACCTTTATCGATTCCACTTCTTCCATTTTCGATAGGACATTCCTGATATCGCTTTCCCACATCCTCGAGCCTACTTTGGGAGTATTGCCTTTTACCAACAGCGAACCGGCGTCCGAATCGGCTTCTATCTCAACGTCGCTGCCCTTGGTCCTGGGCGACTGCTGCAGGTAGCATTTCGCCTTGGAAGCCAAATGCAAATTCTTCAGTACCTTAAACGATTCGGGCCCGGATTTGAATTTTTCATCCGACGCGGTATTTGCCAGGATGTCCGCGGCCAGATCCAGATTAATTTTTTCGATGTTAAAAACTATATCGTAATACGTAGGATCCTTCCAGTTTACTCCGTATAAAAATTGAGACCATTTCTGCCTTCGTTCGTCGATCAACTTTATATAGGAGACCACTTCCTCGCGGGTTTTGCCTCCTTCCTTCATCAGCGTCTTAATCCTGTATTCCGCGGGCGCGGTAAGCAGGACGCATAAAACATACGGTATTTCGCCGAGAAGGAATTGAGCCAGGTGGCCGTTGTAAATAATGCTTCCTTCCAGGGCAAAATCCAAAAGGGCCGTTTGAAAGCATGCCAGATAGTGTTTTTTCCTGTCGCTCATCTTATCCCATATGGAAGGAGACTTCTCTATAAAGGATAGGTCTCCCAATCCCGTCTCCTTTATACCGTACTTCTCCGCCGCATTTATTACGTCTTCTCTTGTAACGACGGAACATTTAAGCCTTTCGGAAACTTTTTTGGCAAGTATTTCCGTAGCGCTAAGAGAGCCTCTCGAAATTGTTATGATATTCATAAAACCTCCGGATATATCCGACCCGTTTATTTATAAATTATTCATTTTGATAAAGTGAGCAATTTCCGATTTCATCCTATGAATCAGCGAGTGCGAAAATTTATCCAATAAATGCAGCTCGTTTTCAGAGACCGTCAGCCTGGTTTCATTCAGCAACTGCATGCGTACCGTTTCCATTTTTTCGTCGAATTCCGAATATTCTTCATTTGTAATTTCTTCAATACACGACTCGAAAACTTTTGCTTCCTCCGATATAATTTTTTCGGCTGCCCGCAGCCGGGCGGCGGTTCCTTTCCGTTCCCGTTCCGAATATTTTTTCAACCCGTCGACATCTATAACCTCAATTTCACCGGTCAATCCCGCCGTATCTACATCGCGCGGGACAGCGATATCTATTATCAGCTTCGGGAACATGGTTTTTAAATAATTCTTATTTATAATACCGGAGCTGATTACGTACCCCGGCGATCCGGTGCAGCTGATCAAACATTTCGAACTGATCAAGGGCTCTTCTATATAATCCAGTCCGAACGCTATCCCGTCGTATTTGCATGCCAATTCTTCGGCTTTATGAAGCGTCCGGTTCACGAAAATAAGATGATTGAATCCCGCATCGCTTAATCTGCCGGCAACGGATTTTGTATTCTGGTTTACGCCGACTATCGTTATTACATCTTCTTTCCTTATTCTATCATTTACTATTTCGACTATCGTTTCGCTCAGTGATTTATCCGGCGAAGCAGTACCGGTTCCGGAACAAACGGTCTTGCCGACGCGGAACGCCGAATGAAACAGCTTGTGTAAAATCCTGTCCGCGGCATTCACGGAACATGCTTCGGCGTACGCTTCCTTAATTTGATTCAGTCTCCGGTTTTCTCCTATTAACGCCGGGTCGAGGCCTGCGGCAATTCCGAAAAGATGTTCCGCCGCGTTCGCGCCGCAGTACAGATAAAAATGATCTTCATTTACGGCAGACATAATATTTATCTTAAACGAATAAAATTCGTTTAATATGGAAAACACATCGGCACCGGGTTTAACCGAAAAATAAAATTCAAGCATGCCGCAGGTTGAAACTATAACCACGCCGCCGACGGAGTCCGACGATTTGAAGCGCAGCAAAGACGATTTAATTTCCTCTTTATTAATCTGAAACGGTTCTCTTTCCGAGATAGTCGAAGTCCTATAATTTATTCCCGCCGCAACCAAATGAAATGTTTCACCTTCCATTTTTCATCTCCGCGATTTCGGAGAATTTGGCCGTCCCGCCGTACATTAAAATTCCGCCGCCCAGATAGGATACGTTTTTGCACCCGTAATTTCCGGATATTCTAGCCGCCTCGTAAGCGCGTGTGCCTCTTTCGCAAACGAACAAAAGAGGCTGCCCGGAATCGAGCTCTTTAATCCTTGACCGAAGCTCGGTTAAAGGAATATTTAACGGCTGCCCGGAAAATCCGGCCGGCACTGGGAAAGTGCCGTGGGTTTCAATTTCCGGTGTTTCCCTTACGTCAATAATTATCCCGTTGAACGAGGAAAGCTCCGAAGGATCGATGTTGATTATTCCGTCTCTCTCCCGGTTAATTGCCATGTATCCCAGGTAATTCAAAGGCGAAACTGGAGACGAATGAGCGGGAGTATAGCCGTGTTCAAGTTCAAGCAGGTCTTCAACGCTCTTGCTTTGAGATAACAATACCGAAAAGACATCTATATATCTCGTAACTTCCCCCTGGCCGATTAATTGTATTCCCAGCAGCTTAAGCCCGTTTCTTTCGTAAACAAGCTTTCCGAATATATTTTTGGATTCGGGATGGTAATCCGGTCTGTCGTACCAGCATCCTATCACGCTTGCCGCGTTATAACCGTGTCTCCTCGCCGCCGCTTCGGTAAGACCGGCTGCGCATATGACGGTGTCGAACAGCTTTAAAGAGAAGGTGCCTGCAGCTCCTTTGAAGCCTTCATTACTCCCCCCTGATGAGACGGATGCTATCGAATCGGCGGCTGCCCTGCCCATCCTGTTTGATAAGGATCCGAAAGAAAAATAACCGGACTTACCGGTTACCAGGTTTTTTATTTCGGTGCAATCACCCGCGGCCCAAATGCCCGGGATATTGGTTCTCATTTGGCCGTCGACAATAATACCCCCGTTCGCACCTGTTACTATGCCGGAACTTTTCGCGAGTTTTGAATTTGGTCTTACGCCGAGGCAATAAAACACGTAATCGGAAGTAATTTTACCCCCGATTTCCGTAATGACTACGGGCCGGCTTTTCTCATTCAGTTCGATTTTTTTTACCTCGGTCGAAAGCAGCAGTCTTATTTTATCCTTAGGAATTCCCCTTTCCGCCAGCAAAGACATCTCCGGATCGAGAAAAGAACTCAACAGGTGTTTTTCTTTTTCTATTAATATAGTTTCGATACCCCACAGCGAACTCAATGCTTCCGTCATCTCGCATCCGATAAATCCTCCGCCGATTATTACAGCTTTTTCTATTTCCCCTTTTTGCGCTGCCTTTCTAAAATATATTGAATCGCGCGGAGAATGGAAAGATGAGACCAGGGGGGAAGACGGGTACGCGAACTTAGGTTCAGTTGCTTCTGAGCCTGTTGCAAGGATTAAATAATCGTAAGGCAGTTCGAACTGTTCGCCCTTTTCGATATTATTGCAATTAACTTTCTTATTGTCAGCATCGATCTCTGTTACTTCGGTCTTTAATAATACTTTTATACCCTTAACCTCCCGGAAAAAATCGGTATCGCGCACTACCCCGTACGAAGTCTTATAAAGATCCGAAAGGTCATTTACTTCCCCGGCCGCATACAAAGGCAGGCCGCAGCTGCTGAACGATATAAACGAACTTTTTTCAATTACCGTAATCGTATAATCCGGACATAATCTGCTTAACCTTGCGGCAGCTCTGCATCCGGCGGCCATACCGCCTATTATTACTACATTACGCATTTTAACATATTAAACTTCTATTTCTCTTCTTATAGAAAGAGCAATTTTGTAAAATACCGTTATTAAAAAGAATCCGAAGGCCCAGATGCCCAGAGAGATTAAAGATTCGGGTAGCGTAGGCCAGTATTGAATTACCTGCCCGAACGGGTTCGGGATAAAACCGGTAATAACCAGTCCGAGGCCTTTGTCTATCCATATGGATAAAAAAACTATAATGCACGTAAGGAACAGCATTTTGGGATTATTGCGTATCCGCGGAACAACAAGGAATACCACCGAAACCAGCGCCAGTATGCCTGATGCCCACATCCAGGGCGCCAGCTTTGCTTTCCCGTACAGCCCCAGGTACAGGTACTCCATATGCAGGACATGATCCGGTATTCCGCTGTACAGCGTAGTAAAAAATTCCATCAGGATAAAAAACACATTCGCGCACATTGCATAAGTAATTATCATTCCCATTTTTTTCAGCGCTTCCTCGCCCGCGTCGAACTTGGTCAATCTTTTCAGGATAAAACAGAATACCACGAGAAGGGCGGGACCGGCTGAAAACGCCGAGGCCAGGAACCTGGGCGCGAGAATTGCGGTCAGCCAAAAAGGTCTGCCTGCAAGTCCGGCAAACAGGAATGCCGTCACAGTATGAATGCTCACCGCCCACGGAATGGAAAGAATGATAACGGGCCTTATCCATTTCGGAGGCCTTACGGACTTATGCTCCGCATCCAGCGTTACCCGGGTGATTATTACATTTATGACAAGGTAGCCGCTTAAAGCCAAAACATCCCAGAACATCATGGAATGAAAAGTGGGATGTAAAAAAATATTGAATACCCTGAAAGGCTGGCCCAGATCGACGGTAACGAACATGATGCACATAACCACTGACGAAATAGCCAGGAACTCTCCGAGAATGGTTATCTTTCCGAATTTTTTATAATCGTGAAGGTAATACGGAAGCACGACCATTACCGCGGAAGCAGCAACGCCTACAATAAAAGTAAACTGGGCAATATAAAGCCCCCAGCTTACATTCCTACTCATGCCTGTTATTCCCAGTCCGTAGTAGAACTGCTTCATGTAAAAATAAAATCCCACGATAATAATAAGGGCCAGAAAAGCAAGCCAGCTCCAGTATTTTTTGTTTCCTTTTAACGCATGTTCAAGCATATGCCAACCTATACGAGATAATAGATTTCCGGGTTCGTTCCCAAACCCGGTTTTCTCCTGATTGAAAAATTTTCCTGCAGTAATTTTCTAACTTCCGATTCCGGGTCGTCGAGATTCCCGAAGACCATTGCTTTCTCGGGACAGACTTCAACGCACGCAGGAGGAAGACCCTCGGCCAGCCTCTCTTCGCACAAGATGCATTTTTCCACTACACCCCTCATGCGGGTGGGAAAGTCGGGATTGATATCCTTAATAAAAGGTCTGGGATCCCTCCAGTTAAAACTTCTTGAGCCGTACGGACAGGCGGCCATGCAGTACCTGCACCCGATGCACCGATGCCAGTCCATCATCACTATACCGTCTTCGCGTTTGAAAGTTGCCTGGGTAGGACAAACCTCCACGCACGGCGGGTTATCGCAATTATTGCAGAAGATCGGCACCGATTTATTCCTGAATTCGTCCTTCAAATAAAAATTTTCCTGGTCGAC
>JBJKOY010000422.1:0-6553 GCA_046706945.1 Ignavibacteriaceae bacterium
GCGTTAAGCGCTCGTTCCTGATCCCGCCGCCTACGGCATAAAGATTCTTAATTTTTTTGCCGGTGACTTTTTCAATTTGATCCAAAGCCTGCCTGTAGCTGAACGCCAGGCTTTCAAGTATAACTTCAATGATGAATCCATTATCCGGTTTATATGTTTGTCCGGTTTCTTTTAAATAGTCCGATATTTTTTTCGGCATATCACCGGTCTTCAAAAAACGCGGATCGTTTAAATTTATCCATGAACCGGCAAGTCCGTTTTCCTGCGCCTTTGATTCCAGCTCCTTATAATCGATCTCTTCGGACCTGTCTTCCCAGCAGCGTCTGCATTCCTGAACGGGCCATAACCCGGTAATGTTCTTAAGGAACCTAACTGTTTTCTCGGCTCCTCCCTCATTAGTAAAATTATAATTCATCGCATCGGCCGAAATAAGGGGCCGCTTCAATTCAACGCCCATTAGAGACCATGTGCCTGAGCTTAAAAATGCCCACTCATCGTCAGTATTTGCGGGTACGGATACTACGGCTGAAGCGGTATCGTGACTGGAGCCGGCGATAACCGGGATATTGTTGTTTAAACCTGTCCTGCCGGCAATAGAAGGTAAAAGAGTTCCCAGTACGGTTCCCAGCTCCGTTATTTCCGGGAATATTTTTCTCGGTAAACCGAACAAATCGATTAATTCCCACGACCAGTTCCTTTTATGCGGATCGGTGAGACCGGTAGTAGATGCGTTTGTAAACTCCGCTTTTTTCTTTCCCGAAAGCAGAAAATTAAAAAAGTCAGGAATAAGTAAGAATTTATCCGCAAAGTTCAAAAGATTAAGCCTTCTTCCTTTTTCCGACAAAAGCTGGTAAAGCGTGTTGAACTGCGCGAATTGAACACCGGTTTTATCGTATAATTCTTTCTTCGGAATAATACGGAAAGCCTGTTCCATAATGCCGTCCGTACGGCCGTCCCTGTAATGATAGGGATAGCCCAGTATGCGCCCTTCCGGGTCGATTAATGCATAATCAACCGTCCACGTATCGATTGAGATGCCGTTAAACTCCGGGCCGAATTTTTTCCGGGCGTTCCTCAGTCCGGAAATAATTTCATTATAAATTGCCAGTATATCCCAGTGGAACCCGTATTCGAACCGGATATTATGCGTCGTAAAACGGTGAACTTCGCTTAGACTTATTTTATCCCCGTTAAATTCCGCAACAACACAGCGCCCGCTTTCTGCGCCGAGATCAAAACCTATATATTTTTTAATCATTATATAAGATAAAGATTTTAATCGCTAATTATTTTCCAAATAATGCTTCACTTCATTCGCTACGATGAATTCTTCATCGGTAGGAATAACAGCAATTTTAATTTTAGAAGAGTTATCCGAAATTATTCCTTCAGCCGGGCTAGAATTATTTTTTTCATCATCCAGGACAATGCCCAAGTTTTCCGTGTCTTTTAAAATTTCTTTACGAAGGCGCGGAGAATTCTGCCCTGCTCCGGCGGTAAATACTATGCAATCCGCATTGTTGAGGACAGCAAGATACTCGCCGATATATCTTTTAACGTAATAAGCAAAAGTCTTGAATGCAAGTTCGGCCCTCCGGTCTCCCTGCAGCATCCGCTCTTCGATGTCCCTGAAGTCGCCGCTTGTTCCCGATATCCCCAGCAGCCCGCCCCTGGACATTAGCATATCTCCCGCTTCATTTACAGAAAGATCCTCTTTCTCCATAAGATATAATAATGCAAACGGATCCAAATCGCCGACTCTTTTCGCATTCAATAATCCGCTTTGCGGGCTCATCCCCATTGAAGTGTCAACCGACATGCCGTCTTTTATGGCGCATACCGAAGAACTTCCGCCTAGGTGGCATGAGATAACTTTATCCGCCGAAAATAATTTTTTGGCTCTCATTCCTATGTACCTGTGAGACGCCCCGTGGAATCCGTATTTACGGATGCCGTATTTTTCATAATACTCATAAGGAATGCCGTAAAGATATGCCTCTGGAGGAATGTTCTTATGGAAGTGGGTCTCGAACAGGCCGATCAGCGGGGTTGTATCCAACAATTTTTTGAAAACGGATATGGCCTTCATGTAAATATCGGTATGGACAGGGGCGAGCATTCTGTAGTCTTTCATCGCGTTCAATGTCACTTCGGTTAACGCAGCGCATCCTGTTATGCCTTTTGCATGAACGGTCTTAAATCCCACCGCGGAGACTTCTTCGACGGCATATTTTTTTTTCAGGGTATCCAGGGTCATATTTACCGCCGAGAAATAGTCGGGGACTTCGATATTTATTTTTTCCTTTTCGCCCTTCGTAAATTCGTATGAGTATATACCTTTATTATCTCCTATTCTTTCGACGGCAGCCTTGAACAGCACAGCGGTTTCACTCATATCGTACAACTTGCATTTGTAAGAAGTGCTGCCGGGATTGGCTATTAATATTTTCATATCGCGTCCCTGCTGTCAAAAATCATTTTACTAACCGGCTTTAATTTTTGAGAGTACCTTTTCCGTTATCTCCCTGATCGCTTTCTCGGAAATATTATTCACGGCCGGCCCTTCAAGCTTGCCTGCCTGAATAAAGGGAGCTTCGCTGCTCGGCATCGGGGTCGCGTCGCATGTCGCAACCCTTCCCGGTAAATTGAATCTTTCTCTCAGGCTCATTAAACGGTCTCTTTCATATTCGGGCAGCACGTTTAAATTCCCCAGCTGAATTGCTTTCCATACTATACTTGCGGTATGTTCCAGTGTTTCCATAGTATGATATGCGCTCAATAAATCCTTCCCCAAAGTAAGAGCACCGTGATTTTCAAGAAGAATCGCGTCGGAATTTTTTATATGCTCTCTAATAGCGTCAGGTATTTCCATTGTGGAGGGCAGGCCGTATTTTGCGGTCGGGACAGAGCCGATGACAATAATAGCTTCGGGCAGTACGCATTTGTTTAAAGGGATACCGGCCACCGCAAAGCTGGTAGCAAATTGCGGATGAGCGTGGACAACCGATCTAACGTCGGGTCGTTCCCTATAGACTTCCAGATGCATTTTAAGCTCGCTTGACGGATGGTATTTCGGATTGCCCGCAATGATCTTTCCCTTCGTATCCACTTTAATGATCATTTCCTTCGTCATAAAACCTTTGCTGACGCCGTGCGGCGTGGTAAGTATTTCGTTTTCGTTCAGCTTAACCGTGATGTTCCCGTCGTTCGAGGCCACATAGCCGCGCGTCCAAATTCGTCTGCCTATCTCTATCATGAAATTCTTTAATTCCCATTCGCCGTTCATAGAATAACTCCTTGTTTATATTAATTCTTTTAGTACTTCTTCGTGGGGGTTTTTTATAATTACGTAACCTGCCAGCATCCCGTCCTGTTTGATATATTCAACCGCGGGTTTTACCGCGGCTTCCAGCGAGCTTATGTCGCCCGTGATAACCACAAAACCTTTTCCCCCTACGGCCATTGCCACGTGCACTCTTAAAATATCCAGGTCCGCTTCCTTAACGGCGTAATCCGCGGCTTTAATTGCTGAGACAACCGAAAATGTTTCGATGACCAGGACGGCGCCGATTTTTTTATTCAGATTTATCTGTATGGTCGTGGATCCCGCGATTGCCGGAAACACCCGCGGATCTATGTTTGGAATTGCCGTTGCGTTCACCACAGAAAACCCGCCTTCTTCTTTTGCAACGCTAATCGCCGTCTCAACGTCCGCTATGTTCCCTCTCACCATCATAAAATATTTCCCCGAACAAATAGTCCTGGCTATGAGCTTTTCCACGTTCGCCGACTTAAGGACGGCATCCTGGACGGCAAAGCCTTTATATATGCTTGCCAGCTCTATTATACCGATAGCATTCCTGTTTTCCATTACTGCCTCCGTATTGTAATTTCATCCATGCCGGCGGCCGTTATTACCCCGTCGACTGAAGCATGAACGTTAACGGATATTTTACCCGATGCTTTTGCAATTAAATCGCATCTCTTTACCGTGTCGCCCTCTCTTACTACCGGTTCGGACGGAGAACCCGTATGCTCGCTTAACGGAATCCTGACGGTCTCCGGCTCGATATCCAGTTCTCTTAACGGGCCTTCGTCTTTAAACATCAGTACATCGAGCCTCTGCATGAGTTTTTGAGTAGGTACTTTTCTGTATTCAAACATCGGGTGAACGGAGATGCTCTCTCCCGTCCATTTTAAATTCTGCTTCCTTGCCAGCCGTTTTTCTATAACCGTCGCTCCGCGCGGGTCCAGGCCTTCCGGGCACGAGTACATTGTGCAGAGGTTGCACTCGCAGCACGAGAGGTTCCCCGGATCAAGCATCGGGAAATCTTCCCTCGTAAACATCCTGTTGCGCATAGCCGTTTCCGGCCTTACCGGCTGTCCCAGCAGGTACCGCGGGCACAGCTCGGTGCAGAAATAACACTGATCGCACCCGGCCTTGGCTATGCGGTCCGTATCGTGTTCCGTCGCGAACCTCCGGTACATTGTCAAGCAGTGGTGATCTTCGGGCAGAACGATCAGCGCACCGGTTCTCTTGGATACGGTTTTATTAAGATCTTCTTCCAGGATTCCCATCATCAGTCCGCCGGAACGCACCGCGTATCTGGGAGCCGTAATCTTGAAGTACGACAGAACATCTTTGTAAGAGGTACCGACCGGCACCTTGATTGTCGCCGGGTTCTCGACCGCACCGGCAACGGAAATGAATTTTTCGACCACGGGCTCGTTCCTGCCGATATTATAAAGCGTTTCCACATTCTGGACCACGCATCCGACCGAGATCGGCAGAGCACCGGGATACACTATTCTTTTAGTCGTCATGTAAATCAAAGTAACTTCGTCGCCCGCCGGGTAAACATCGTCAACCTGAATTATCCTGATATTTCCTTTCAGCTTTGAATTAAGGATCTCTATTTCTTCCGGGTGTTTATTCTTAATTCCTATGATCCCGTTTTTCGCCCCGGTAATCCGCATCGCGGTTTCAAGTCCCTTAAGGACGTCGTCCGCGTAATTTTTTATTATCTCCATATCCTTATGAAGCAGGGGCTCGCATTCGGCGGCATTCATAATTACGGTATCGGGCCTTGAATTCAATTTGACATGAGCCGGGAACCCGGCGCCTCCCGCCCCGATTATACCGAAATTTTCGATATCCTTAATAGTCATTGTTCTTATATATCATTGTATTCGATTTTATCTACGACGGCCATAATGAGAGTGCGTATCGGTGCTTCTTCGAGATTAAAAACTTTCTTTGCGACGCCCGGCGCGCCGCCGCATACTACTGTATCGCCTACGCCGGCGCCTACGTAATCCATTGCAAGCCATTCGTTCCCGGTATCTTCTCCGCGCGGATTTACGGGCTGCACGACGAATACGGCCTTCCCGTTGTACGAGAAATGCTTTGCGGAAGAGATCACTCTCTTTTTTACGACGGCTAAAAACATTATATGATATTTTCCACTAGTTCTACAATACTTGCATTGACCGGCGAGAAGCCGTTCCTGAATGCCTGCGCGGCGTCCGTGCCGGTTACGTACGATACAAGATCGCCCGGGCCCGCAAGCTGGCAGGGATCCGCGGCCACTATCGGGCTGCCGGTTTTATCTCCGGCGCTGGAAACTGGCTGCACTATATACAATCTGCACCCGTTAAGCTTCTCGGCTTTTTTAGACGACCAGACCACGCCGAATACAACCCCGAGCTTCACTTGCTGCCTTTTTCTTTATGAGTAATCTGGATGTTGTCTATAATGGCCATAATAACGGCGTCTATCGGGGCGTTTTTAGTCGCCTCCGTCATCCGCGCTGAAGAGCCGAACGTTAAAAGAACGAAGCTGCCTTCGCCCGCTTGAACCGCGTCTACCGCGACATGATAAGTATTCAGCGGGCTGCCGTTGAAATCGACTTCCCTGCACAAGAGCAGTTTTTTGCCGCTGAGCTTCTCATCCTTCTGCGTTGAAACTACGGTACCGATAACTTTTGCAAATATCATGATTAATTATTTCGTTATTTAAATGATTGTTCAAGTTCCTCAACCGGCCTGGGTATTACAAGCTGCGAAGTTACCTCGCCGATCTTTGAGGCGGATTCTGCCGCGGTATCTATAGCCGACCTTACCGCCGCTACGTCGCCTTCGATCACGAAAGAGACGTATCCGCTTCCGACCTGTCTCCACTCAATTAAATCCACGTTCGCGGCCTTCAATGCTGCGTCGGCACCCTGAACTAAAGGCGCGAAGCCTATGGTTTCCAGAATTCCTATTGCGTTTTTAATCGCCATTTTTTTCTCCTTAATACTGTAATTATAATTTTATTAAACAAAACTGAACGCGCCGTACGTCATTATCCGGCGTTTACGAACGAAATCCAAGGGCGTGCAGATCCCTTCGCCTGTGGGCGTGGCTATCGTATGGGAGAAATAACCTTCCCCGGGATCGCCGCCGTCGCCGCGAAGCGTTCCGCCGTTTATGGTATGGACGTCGCAGTCCAGAGCCTTCGTATATTTTGTAGCTCTTACCATATCACTTGTAAAAATGCTTGCGGTATGCT
>JBJKOY010000423.1:0-2777 GCA_046706945.1 Ignavibacteriaceae bacterium
CCTCAAACACAACCTTGGGTATTGACGGCAAATTCTTAATTCCGGCCAGAATAGCTTCGGTTTTTGCTTTATTTTGAAATGTTGATTCCATAATATATTCCCGAGAATTACTCTTTAATGATTAAAATGGTTAAATATAAACAAATTCAATTATTTTTACTTTTTCTAATATTTATTATCGAAATTTCCGGCAGAGAATTATACCTCATCGGCACCAATGACATACCGAGCCCCCTGGTTACAACCATAAGCAAATTCCTGAAACGGAAATCCCCGCGTATATACCTGGTTTCAAGCCGGGTGGGCGTAACCGTTAAAAAGGGGAATAAAAACGTAATTTGCCCGCCGTGCGTATGCCCGGCAAAGATCAGGTTATAATCAGTGTCAACAGCTTTATTCACAACAGCCTGCGAAGGCTGATGTATTACGATAATTTTTAACCCGTAGCTTCCTGTTCTTCCCGCTAAGTAGTTCAATTCTCCCTGATTAATATGTTCGACGTAAGTATTAGTTAAAAATGTAATTAAAATTTTTTCACCGTCGACGGTGAGAACGGTATCTTTATTGTCCAGCATTTTTATGTTTTTCTTTAGTAATGCCGTTTTTACGTCGTGCAGACTTTTTGCATAATCCCTCCCGTACGCCCAATAATCATGGTCGCCCACGCATGAGTAAACTCCGCTGCGTGATTTCAGATCTCCCAGATATTCGGCCGCAAGGGGAATGTTCTCGGGCGAAGAAGAAATTACGTCTCCTCCTATCAGCACCAGGTCCGGCGATTGCCGGTTCACTAAAGAAATATATTTGCTTAGTCTTCCGCCGTCCGTATATCTGTCGGCATGGATATCGGAGATAAAAGCGATTTTAAATCCGTCCAGGGCTTCGGGCACCGCCGTGTTTGAATAGTTGATCTGCCTTACCTGTATGTTATAGTAATCGTATATGACGCTGGATGGGACATAAACGGCGAACACGGAAACGATGATTAAGACTGCTGCTGAAGTATAGGTTTTAATTTTTGTTTTAATCTTCCCGGAAAAAGGGTAAAACAAAAGGCGCAGCAAATCCAGCAGAAGGAAAAAAAGCACGCACTGCAGCGCAATAAAAATATATATCCAGAACGGATAAATAACCAGATAATCAAAGAAACCGTTTTGAGGAACCGGAACTCGGTTATGCGTAAATGCCGCCCAAGTCCAAACAGTAATTAAGAACGCCGGATATATGTTGAAGAAGATCAAAAAAAATATCAAGCCGGTGCCGTATTTAAATTTTATTACTCCGGGGAAAACGGTCTTAACGGACTTCGCGGTTCTTTTAATAAAGTAAAACTCTATTAAGAAAAGCAGTACGGCGAATACTATTGACCTTAAAATCATAATGACCGAATTGTTGTTAAAGAGAAAATCTATCTATTTTTTTGCAGTACTCTGTTAATTAACCCGCGCATCTTTTCATAATGGCTTCCGTTCCAATAAACCTTATCGCAATTGCCGCAATAATAATAAACATTGTGGAACAATTTTACCTTCCCAGGCACAAGCTTATCAACTTTTTCCCGATCGGCTTTTTCGAGAAGATTGTTGCAGTCAAGGCATCTGGAAAATTCTTTTATAGAGCTTCTCAGGTCGAACCTGTCGGTTATTTCTTCCAGCTGTTTTTCCGGCAGGGTGTTCCTTACAAAATATCCGCGGGTTACGCTGTTTCTTTTGAGTATTCCCCTGTCTTTTGTAAGTATCGTCCTGTCCTCCCGCAGGGCATATGCTATTAACTGTTCGTCCGAGTAATTATTTTCGTAGAGCGCGTCGAACCCAAGCAGCCTGATGTACCGGGCCAGCGTTCCGAGGTGGACGTCGAGAATGAACTTTTTCTCTCTCAACGGCTTTTTGCGGAGATGCTGCACCTCCCCTATATCAAACGACTCGAACTCCGGGTAGACGCTGATATCGTCGTTTTCATTTACCTTGCAGGCAAAATAAAAGGATATTCCGTTAACTAGTATAAGATCTATCTCCGCATGCGGTACTCCAAGGGATTCTATCAAATCTTTTACGGAGGGATTGTTTTTAAACACGTGTTCGAATCTCCTTTTCCTTTTATCCTCCGGAAGGAAGTCGTTAAGCTCTTCGTAAAATCTTATAAATATTTTCTTCATCCCGATACTTATTCCAACAAAAAAGAGCAAAGGGGATTTCCCTTTGCTCCGCAAATTCCGCAGCCCAATTAAACGATTATTTTCAAGGTGCGATATTTATTCCGGCAGCTCCTTTCCGTTTTCCTCGCCTTCCTCTTCGGGAACCACCTTTGCAATATCGGCTATCTTATCGCCTTCTTTAAGCCGGATTACCCTAACGCCCTGCGTATTCCGTCCCATGACCCTTATAGCTTTCACGCCCTGCCTGATAACCATGCCGTGGTTGGTAATTATAACAAGCTCGTCTCCGTCTACTACGTTCATCATGGCAATCATCTTACCGACTTTCTCGCCCGTTTTAACGGTAATAACGCCTTTCCCGCCTCTGCGGGTAATTCTATAATCATTTATATCGGATCTTTTTCCGTAACCGTTCTCCGTTACTACAAGAATATGGTCGTTTCTCTTCATGACCAGAAGCCCCACCACGATATCGCCTTTGCCTAGATTTACACCTCTTACCCCCGTAGCTGTCCTTCCCATGTCTCTAACGTCTTTTTCGTTAAACCTTATCGCGAATCCGTTCCGCGTACCCAGAACGATATCGTTGTTCCCGTCCGTCAACTTAACGGCGATTAACCTG
>JBJKOY010000424.1:0-1381 GCA_046706945.1 Ignavibacteriaceae bacterium
TTGGAGAACCGTTTCTAGCATCTTTAATATGTCCCGATATAGTTGCTGCGTTTATTTCGGGCAGTAGAATGAAAAAGACAAAAGAAATGAAAATAGTAAACCTTAGCGCCATAATTATTCTCCGCAAATACAGGTTTCGGCATATCGCAATTCTATTAAATATGCTTTGAAAGGGATGTCCACATTTATAGTTTTAAGCAAAGAACTGTTTTCGTCGACGCAAGGATACGCATTCTTTATTATCTTAAGATTACTTTAAAGTTATCTAAAGGTTAACTAAAGATTATGGAAATGTTAATTGAAGGATCTATGATATTTTATTTATACGGTGAAAGTAATACCTGTAAATCTGTGAACATTTTTTGCGGGAATCCGGTAAACGGATAAATTATATCCGTCTACCGAATTATCTATACATGAAAGTTAATTGAAACTTATTCTTTAGTCGTATTGCTTAAATATTGATAAATAGCCGAAAAATCTTTGTCGCCGAAACCGAATTTTTTTGCCAGTGCGTATATTTCTTTGGTGACATTTGCGCTCGGCAAGGCGACATTATTCTCGTAGGCCGTTTGAGAAGCGAGCTGAAAATCTTTGTACATTAATTGCAGGGGGAATTCGGTCTCGAATTTGTTTTTCGATATTTTTTCTCTTTTACCCGCTATAAACGGTGCGGTAACCGGCCCGCCTATCAGCGATTCAAATAAAATGTCTTTGGAAAAACCTAGCGATTCGCCCAGAACCATGGCTTCCGAAAATGCCATCATTGCCTGACCAAGCACCAGGTTGACCACCATTTTCATGGAAGTCCCCTTGCCGATGGGCCCGAGATGAATAATCTTTTTTCCCATCGCTTCAAAAACCGGTCTGGCTTCTTCTACGTCCTTTTTATCCCCCCCGACAAAAAAGGTAAGCTCTCCTTTTTCCGCAGGCAGAATTGTGCCTGCAACGGGCGCATCGATAAATCTTATGTTCATACCGTTGGCCTTTTCCGCGTTCTCCAAAGAGGTCTTGGGATTAACGGTGCTGCAGTCTATCCAAACGGATTTTTGTTCCATTTGATACAGAAATCCGCTCTCCCCGAACGCTAATTTTGATACGGCCTCCGGGTCGGCAAGCATGGTGATTACCATGTCGGCGTTTTGTCCGACCTCCGCCGGTGATTCAGCCTGTACGGCGCCTTTTTTTAGCAAAGGTTCTGCCTTTTCCGTTGTCCTGTTGAATACTACCAATTCGTAATTTTTATCCAGTAAATTATTCGCCATTCGTATTCCCATTAAACCTAAACCGATAAATCCTATTTTCATTTAAATTCCTCCTGTCAATTCAATGTTATAAATTTTCTTTAAGAATGAATTAAAATTTAATTATAATAAAAGGC
>JBJKOY010000425.1:0-10562 GCA_046706945.1 Ignavibacteriaceae bacterium
GAAACTTGTGGCGGCATGGGCGCTTTTGAAAATAGGGGATGCCAGGGGCACTTTCCTGGTTAAAAGAGAGTGCGAAGTGGGAAATTGCGATGAAATCAGAAGCATACTTTACCAGATGTACAACGAAAACAATAACGGAGTACAGGACAATACGGGATACGAAACGGTTTCGTCTAAATAATTTTGATGAATTACTTTTAATATTTATAATCGACGTTCACTTTGCCCCCGGTTTCGGGGGCTTTTTATTTTTAAACCGAACCGCTAGAATTTAAAAGACCTTTCTATATATATAAATTCTTTTATATATTTAAGTTTCTAAAATTAAATCTTGGTCATGAACGAAAAATACGAAGCCGTTATCGGACTTGAAGTACATGCTCAGTTACTTACGGATTCTAAAGCTTTCTGCGGCTGTTCTACAAAATTCGGCAACTCTCCGAACACAAATGTCTGCCCGGTTTGCCTCGGGCATCCGGGTGTTCTCCCCGTTATAAATAAAAAAATGGTTGAGTTCACCGTATTAATGGGAATGGCTACAAATTGCAGAATAAACGCGCGCTCCGTTTTCGCCAGAAAAAATTATTTTTATCCTGATCTTCCCAAAGGATTTCAAACTTCGCAATACGAAGAACCGATCTGCGAACACGGTTTTGTAAATATTATTTTCCCGGACGATTCGTACAAAAGGATAGGCATTACCAGGATCCACATGGAAGAAGATGCCGGTAAATCGATACACGATCAATCTTACGGTACCCTGGTGGACGTAAACCGCTGCGGAGTACCGCTGATGGAAATAGTAAGCGAGCCGGATATAAGCACCCCCGCCGAAGCTGCAATGTACCTGATGAAGATTAGGCAGGTTGTTCAATATTTGGGCATATGCGACGGCAATATGGAAGAAGGTTCCCTTAGATGCGACGCGAATGTTTCGGTGAGGCTTAAAGGAGAATTAAAGCTAGGGACAAAAACCGAGATCAAGAATATGAATTCATTTAAGAACGTGGAAAAAGCCATAGCTTTTGAAATTGACCGGCAGACCGAATTACTGGAAGAAGGCGGTAAGATAGTGCAGGAGACACTTCTGTGGAACGCGGATTTGAACGAAGCTTTTTCAATGAGAAGCAAAGAAGAAGCGCATGATTACAGGTATTTTCCCGAACCGGATCTTCTTCCGGTGCTAGTAGACGAAGAGTGGATGAAAGAAATTGCTTCCGGAATGCCGGAACTGCCGGAAGTGAGAAAAGAAAGATTAATAAGCAAATATAATCTGCCGAAATACGATTCCGAAATTCTCACCCAATCCAAGCAAATGGCGGATTACTACGAAAATGTGGTAAAGGTAACCGAAGATTATAAGACCGCCAGTAATTGGGTTATGACTGACGTTTTAAAAGTGATCAACGAAGAAAAGATAAGCATTTCGGATTTCGCCGTTCCCCCAGAAAACCTGGGTGAATTAGTAAACCTTATTAAAGACGGAACCATAAGCGGGAAAATTGCGAAAGATGTTTTTCCCGTAATGCTCAAGGAAAACAAAAGCCCTTCCGTGATAGTAAAAGAACGAAACTTGGTCCAGATTACGGACGCCGCGGAAATAGAGGAAATAGTGGAGAACATAATTAACGGACATCCCGAAGAATCCAAACAATTCCTGGACGGGAAAGAAAAAGTTCTGGGATTTTTTGTGGGACAAATAATGAGGCGGACTAAAGGAAAAGCAAATCCCAAACTGGTCAACGAATTATTATTGACCAAATTGAATTCAATGAAGAACAAACAATAAAATTTTAAACGGGAGTAAAAAATTGTCATTTAAGGAAGGATTAAAAAAGGTTTTAGGAATAAAATCCGAAGAAGAAATTAATAAACCTAAAACGCCTAAACAAAAAACAAAAGAATTTTTCGAGTCTCTCCTTTTTGCGGCGATTGCTGCTTTCTTTATAATTACCTTCATTGTGCAAAATACGAGGATACCGACAGGTTCTATGGAAGACACAATTTTGGTCGGTGATTTTGTCCTTGTAAATAAATTTATTTACGGATCGGAATCGCCTAAGTATATTCCGTTTACTCAAATCGAGATACCGCACTTCAGGCTGCCGGCAATCCGCAACCCGCACAGGAAAGACATAGTTGTCTTTGAATTCCCGGGCATGCGCGACAGGGTAAAAGCCGCGGACCTCGGGGTAAATTATGTAAAGAGATGCATAGGTCTGCCCGGCGACACGATTCAGGTGATCAATAAAGTGGTTTACGTAAATCATAAACAGTTCTGGATTCCTTCTCATATCAAATATCTTGATGCTTATTCAAAGCCCAAAAACGAGATCAATCCGGATATATTTCCCAAAGGCATGCCCTGGAACGAGGATAATTACGGCCCTTTGATCGTGCCTAAAAAAGGTTATACCATAAAACTGAATACTTCCGACGTAGAACAATGGGCCATAACAATTGACCGCGAATACGGCAAAAGAGTGGTGGCCGTACAGGACGGAGTGGTTACCATCGAGGGAAAACCGGTTACATCCTATACCTTTAAAAAGAACTATTATTTTATGATGGGCGACAACAGGGACGACAGCCTCGACAGCCGTTTCTGGGGGTTCGTTCCGAGAGACAACGTTGTCGGTGAAGCTTTTATTACTTTATTTTCGTGGGACAGGAATATTCCGTTCAGCGATATCTTCAGGCTGATCGGATCTATCCGTCCGGACAGAATAGTGAAACTCCTTCATTGATTTTTAAGTGTCGATTTTTAAATTACGGAAAAGGGCGGTATTTGTTACTTGCCCTTTTTTCTTAACGCGGAAAAACGAATGAATATCTTAGATATTAATTACGAAAAATATTCACTGTCGAACGGCCTTGAGATAATTCTTTATAAGGACGATTCCCTGCCGTTGGTCGCGGCCAACATATGGTACCGGGTCGGTTCCGCCGACGAGAAAATAGGCAAGACCGGGATTGCACATCTATTCGAGCATATGATGTTTCAGGGTTCGCAAAACGTTCCGAAAGAAATGCATTTCAAATACATTCAGGAAGCCGGCGGTTCCCTCAACGGTTCCACGAGTTTCGACCGGACAAATTATTACGAAAAAGTACCTTCGAACTTTTTAGATTTGATTCTTTGGCTCGAATCCGACAGGATGGGGTTCTGGCTCCCGGCTCTTTCGCTGCAGAAACTCGATAACCAAAAGGACGTTGTAAAGAACGAAAGGCTTGAAAGATATGAAAACCAGCCGTACGGACTTGCCTGGGAAATTTTGCTGAAGAACCTTTACGACGGATCACATCCGTACAGCTGGCCGACCATAGGTTCGCTGGAAGATATTGCGAACTTTACAATGGACGACGTCAGGGATTTTTTCGGGAAATACTACTCACCTTCCAATGCATGCCTCGTAGTCGCAGGAGATTTCGACGGGAACGAAGTCAAAGAATCCGTCGAAAAATATTTCGGCCCGATTAACGGCAGCGGTGGGAAAAAAAGGATCACCGAACTGCCGGCTCAAATATTAAAGGACAACAAGCTTTTGATTCATGAAGACAACGTACAGCTCGAAAGGCTGTATTTAGCCTGGCACTCCGACAAAGCATACGGAGAACACGACAGGGAGCTGGATATATTATCGGATATTCTCTCAGGTTCGAAAAATTCACGTTTATATAAAAGCCTTGTATTCGAAAAAGAAGCGGCGCAGGATGTTACGGCCTTTCAATTTTCCGGGGGACTTGCCGGATTCTTCATGCTTGCCGCTACAGCAAAACCCGGGATTAAATTAACGTACCTAAAGGACGAACTGTTAAAAGAAATAAAAAAAATCGGCTCGGAAGGCGTTTCCCGGGAAGAGCTTTTAAAATCCAAGAACGGAATAAAATCCGGGTTCGTTTATTCGCTGCAGAATTTGGATTCGATAGCCGATCAGATTAACAGCTATAATTTTTACCTGGGCGAACCGAATTCTTTCAGCAAAGATTTGGAAAGGTACGAAAGAATTGCAAACGACGGTATAATGCGTTGCGTTGAAAAGTACCTGACAAAAAATTATGTCGAACTTCATATTGTGCCTAATAATCAAAAACAGGAATTAAATGCCGGAACTTAATAGAGAAATAAAACCGTCAGGTAAAAATGAGATTAGATTCAGGCTGCCGGAAATAGAAAGGTTTTCCCTTTCTAACGGATTAAAAGTAATTTTCATCCGGAAAAGCAGACTGCCCGTAGTGCAGTTAAATTTTCTGTTCAATGCCGGGAGTAAATTCGATCCACCCGATAAAAAAGGACTTGCAAACCTTCTTTCAATGGTAATAGACGAAGGCGCGGGGAAATACAGCTCACTAGAGCTGAGCGACGAATTCGACAAACTCGGTTCCCATTTTAATATTCATACTTCCGAAGACAGCATGTTCTTCTCGCTTCAGTCGCTGTCCGAAAATTTTCCTAGGTCCGTCGAGCTGGCTTCTATGGTAATCAGGGAGCCGCATTTCAACGAAAAAGATTTTGAACGGGAAAGAAGAAAGGTTCTCACGAGAATTATGCAGATTAAAGACGAACCCGACGAGATTGCCGACATCGTTTTCGGAAGAACGGTGTTCGGAAAATCAAACCCGTATGCGTTCCCCGTAATCGGCTACCGGGAAGATCTCGAGTCATTAAATATTAATGACATCAAAAATTTTTATTCCGGTTATTTTACCTCCGGCAACGGATGTATTATTGCCGCAGGGGATATTTCCGGTGACGAACTTAAGAACCGGCTGAGCGTACTTTTTTCCGGTATGAAATTTCGATCCGTACCTGCATTAAACAGTTTTGCCGGCGGAGAAAAAAATTTCAGACTTTTTATTACGGACAAAAAAAACGCGGTTCAAAGCGAACTGCGGATCGGACAAACAGCCTCCAAACGAAACGAAAAAGATTACTATTCGAAAACGCTCATGAATATGATCCTGGGAGGACAATTCTCAAGCCGGATCAATTTAAATTTAAGAGAAAAGAACGGTTATACGTACGGCGCTACGTCGAGGTTTAATTATTTTCAGGAAGACGCTTATTTCTCGGTTTCTACTTCGGTCAATTCCGAAAATACGGTCCCCGCGGTAAAGGAAATATTAAACGAACTTAAAGAAATTAAAGGCGGAATTAAAAAGGAAGAACTTGAATTTGCAAAATCGTCCCTCATAAGGAAATTCCCTTCTAATTTTGAAACGGCAAGGCAGATTGCATTCAACCTGGCCGCTACCGTAATACATTCTCTGCCGGACGATTATTTCAATAAATACATTGAAAATATTAATTCTGTCGATTTAACGGAAATAAACAGGATATCAGAAGAGAGCATCGATTCTGAACAGTTTATTATTGTTGTTGTAGGTGACAAAAATAAACTAAAACCGCGTCTTGAAGAAATTGCAGGAGGCAGGATCTATGAAACGGACCTGACGGGAAACATAATTGATCCCTCCTCTTATTAATTCTGCCTGCCGTTAATTAATGCCAGTACAACAGACGGATTTAAAAATTTATAGCCTATTTTAATGTAACTGAAAATCTGGGGCTGAAGAACGTTAAAATCATCGGCCGGGATCATTATAAATTCCGTACTTTTTTCATTCTTGTTCAATAAAAGCTTTTTAAAATCCGATCTTAGCACCGAATTGCCGCTTCCCGTTACACTTTTGAATTCTCTTGTCTTTAACAATAAAATATCCCTGTCATGCAGCTGCTGCTTAATCAGTCGGAACGCAGCAGAGTTATACAGCCTGGATTTATCGTCTATAACGTAGAACAACGCCCTGGGATAAGCTCCCATGATTGTTCTCAACGCGCTCTTTATGCGAAGAGGAGAAAAGCTTCCCCTGAGTTTGTAATCCATGTCGTTTATGTCGTCGTTCAGCAGAACGGCATATTCCTTTCTGTAATTAATTAAAGTATCCGCCAAACGGGCGGAGGATTTGGAAGGTACAAGCAGTGCGGCATAAGTCTGCGGAAATTTAACGAGGTAATCCAAACCAGCGGCATTCAGCCCGTCCATGCCTTCTATCAATAGTCCGACGCTTTTCCCTTCTCTCTTCAAATCCGCGTCGTAGTTGAATATCGCCTTTAATTTTAAATTATTGCCGAGATAAATGCTTAACTCAGTCCTTCCGCCGACGACTTTCTCAACCGTTTTTAGCCTGACGTTTTTATCGTAGAAGCTTTCGTATATTTCTTTAAGGACTACGGGGATAGGCAAATCTTTAGGTATACCCACATTGTAAATTAAAGCGTTCGTATCTCCGGCCGCGGCGTTCAATTTTTTTATCCAATCCCGGTGCAGAGCAAAGGCATCCAAATCGTCGAAGAAGATCTCGTTAATCATGATCGGAGAAACATCCTGCAGATTCCTTTTAACCTGCACGGGGCCGAGCAGATACTTTGCGACCAGAAGATTAGCGGCAAGTAAAACTACAGCGGCGACGAACAAAATTTCGATAATTCTTTTCTTTACCAAGGCGAGGATTTTCATATAGGCGGAGATATAAATTAATTATTTATTCTTAAACTTCGGTATTCTTTTTTCGAGGAAAGCCGAAGTTCCTTCCTTAAAATCCTCTGTGCCGCAGCAGATCGCAAACAAACCGGCTTCGTAGAACAAACCTTCCCTTAAAGGAATCTGTTCCGCTTTTTTTACGGCTTCAATAGCCGATTTAACCGCATGTGCAGGCTTCGAGGCAATCTTTTGTCCCAATTGCAGAGTCCGGTCCAAAAGTTCCGATTTCGGGAAAACACTGTTAACGAGCCCTATTC
The DNA here is from genome assembly GCA_046706945.1 of Ignavibacteriaceae bacterium. Classification (GTDB taxonomy): domain Bacteria; phylum Bacteroidota; class Ignavibacteria; order Ignavibacteriales; family Ignavibacteriaceae; genus FEN-1297. Next base: position 6,803 of record JBJKOY010000425.1, read on the forward strand.
TTAATGCCTCCGAGGAATCGATCATGGCGCCGGTTAAAATATATTCAAGGGCTCTCCCGGAATTTACCAGCCGGGTCAGCCTCTGCGTTACGCCGAATCCGGGAATTATGCCGAGATTTAATTCCGGCTGACCGAATTTTGCATTATCCGATGCCGTTCTGATATGGCAGGCCAATGCCAGCTCGCACCCGCCTCCCAGCGCCAGGCCGTTTACCGCCGCGATAACCGGCTTATTCATGTTCTCTATGAGATTAAAAACTGACTGCCCTTTTTCCGCAAACTCTTTTCCGCTTATCATGTCCAGTTTGGTCAGTTCCGAAATATCGGCGCCAGCAACAAAAGCTTTTTCGCCGCTTCCGGTAATTATGACAACGGCAATCCCGGAGTTCGCTTTAAGCTCGAGAAATCCGGCCTCAAGTTCTTCAAGCGTCTCCCCGTTAAGTGCGTTTAGTTTATCCGGCCGGTTAACAGTAATTAGGGCTATGTCTTCTTTAATTTCCAGAACGAGGTTTTTAAATTTCATTTCGCGCTCCTTAAAAATTAATGTAAAGCGGAAGTCTTACCTTCAGTTCGAGCGAAATAAACTGATTCGAATAATAGTAATTATAGTTGGCTAGTATTTCCATCAAAAACATGGAGACCCCGGTTCCAACGCTGAATCCGAATTTTGATATGTCTTCCAGGTAGTTGCTCTTCCCGGTCGCCGGTTTAAACTGGTTAAGCTTTTCCATATACATATAATTTGCGGAGGCTTCGATCATGGGCATTATAAGGACAACGTTTTTTACGATAGGCGGGAAGTAATATCTTGCTCCCAGGTTTACGGGCAAAGCATTGGTCGAATAATTTGAATAGTCGGTTATTTCATAAAACTGCTGAGATCCGGGAAACTGGTCGAACCCTACCTTGCAGAAAAGGAAAACAGGAAGATATTCATCGTCGGTATATGAGAATTCCACATTAAATCCGTAGCCTAGATCCGTAGAATTAGCAAAGTAGCCGAGCGGAAAGATGGGGCCGACGGCGAAAGCGACAAAGAAACCGCGCGCCTTTTCCACAGGGCCTCTTTGCGCAAACAATGATGTTGTACCCAGCAAAAGAGCAACCAAGAGTATTTTTTTCATTCCGCAATTCAATTATTAAAATAAAAATACGAAATATAAGTTTATTCTTAAACGACGATCTCAAATTTTATTTTTTACGGTGAAGGAACTCATAAGGATCACCGTGAACGTAATAATTAATTGTGCAGGCAGGATAAATCGGTAAAATGCCCTGCCGACGTCGAAGAATCCTTCCCACTTATCGTATTCGGCGGCAAACAGCATGTGCAGCATGATCTGCGAGTTCGTACCGAATGCCAGCAGGTTCAACCAGAATATCATGAAAAAGACGATGCAGAACCAATAAATATTCATAAAATATTTAACAACCAATCCGGCCGAGAGAGCGGCAAACACCAGAACCGAGAAATCCGGGTAATCGAATTTTCCCTTCCCGAAAGGAATAAACCGGTACGCCATTAAAGCTATTATAACCAGGGAAGCAGCCGCCGTTTTTCCTTTAAGGTACGGCCGTATCATTACAAGGTAAAGAGCAAACAGGAGCAGCTGCGGGAAATTCCAAAGGAAATAAATTGGAAGATCGAATACCGACGACAGCCCGAACTCGTAGAAATATTCCGGGTCGCCGACATTGATAATTTTAGCAAAATATAAAACGGCCGACAGAACTATGAACGGGAAAAAAATCCAAAACAGAGGCTGCCAATTTTTGTTGTAGGAGGGCCGTGTAAGGGCGTTTTTTATTAAAGACAAACCGTCTTCGTTTAAAGCGATAAAAAAAGGCAGTACAAAGCTAAGCTGCAACCTGAAACCCGATAAAATACAGTAAGTATCGAGCCCGTTTACCCGCAGCAGGAAACCTATGATATTTACTATGACTACCGGAAGAATAATTAAACGGAAACCTCTGCTTAAGGTCTGCAAATTTTACACCGTGATTTATTTTTTTAGTTCTTTCTTAATTAGATCCGTGCCTACGCCGTATTTATAAACTAATTTACCCCCGAGGCGGCCTGTGTTGTATACCAGCAACGCGCCTGCAACGGAGAGAACGGCAAAAATATATTTAATACTGCCCGAGAACTTTTTCTTCAATACGTACATGGTCCTGAGGAACAGCAAACCGGCAAAATACCAAAGAGTGAATGTAGCAAAATCTTCGTGTACGCCGATAGCGCTTTTGGGAATATTAACGCCTGTTTTCGCCAGCAGGCCGGCGGCGCTTTCAGCCGAATTGCCCGTAAGTACGGCCGCTACAGCGCCCAGTACCCCCAGAAACAAAAAAAGATGAGCCGTCTTCGAGAAAAAATCTTTTTTAAGAACCGCCCCCAAGATCTCGAGCAAGGAATAAATTATAAAGAAAGCTATCGGGAAGTGAACCACTTCGGGGTGAAGGCGTGCGAGAAAATCCATTAAAATTCCTTTCTAAAAAAGTTACGGCCGGTTATCCGGTACCGGTGCATTTTATCCCCCGTCACCCGCAAAGTACCGATCCTCCGTTTACATTCAGTATTTCGCCTGTGACGTGCCCTGCAAGTTCGGAAGCCAGGAACAGAACGGGACCGGCAATATCATCGGGGGTCGCTATTTTATGCAGGGGTATCTCGCCGATTACCTTATCTTTATATTCCGCATCGGAAAAAACTTCGTCCGTCATATCCGTCAGCACCCAGCCCGGCGCAACGCTGTTGACGGTAATATTAAATCCGCCCAGTTCCGCAGCCAGCGATTTGGTAAACGAAATTATTCCTCCTTTCGAAGCGGCATAGTGCGAATGATAAGCTTCCCCTCTTTGACCCGCGGTGGAGGCGATGTTTATAATACGGCCGAAGCGTCTTTCTTTCATATGCGGCACGACAAATTTGGTAAAAAGAAAAGTACCCGTTAAATTAATCTTCAATGTCTCTTCCCAATCTTCCAGACTTAATTTGTCGGATTCCCCGTACTTCCATATACCGGCGTTGTTTACGAGGATATCTATTTTTTTGAAATCGTTTATTACCGATGATACGGTATCCTGTATACTTTCAGGCTCCCTTAAATCCGCTGCGTAAGCTTTTGCGCTTATTCCCGGCTGCAGCTCTGCCTTAAGATCCTCAGCAGCTTTTTTATTTTCATAATAAGTGAACGCGATATCAGCACCGGCACTTGCAAATAATTTGACGCATGCCCCGCCGATCCCGCGTGAGCCTCCTGTTATAAGCGCCGTTTTCGATTTTAAGTTTATCATTATAGAACCGGTTAATATTTTACTTTGTACAAAAAAAGGCCTTTTGCCGGAACGGCTTCACCTGCCTTGGTTCTATCCATGGAAGAAAAAATTTCATCGATAAATTTTCCGTCGTACCCGTATTTCGCCGCCGCAAGCAACGTCCCTATAATGGTTCTAACCATTCCGTGCAAAAATTTGTCCGCTTCTATTTTAAAAACTACTAAACTGCGGGTTTCTTTCCAAAATGCCGAATATACGGTGCAAATTTTATTCTTTGTCTCGCTGTTTTTCCTCGAAAAAGACGAGTAGTCTTTTTTCCCCGTAAACACTTCGCTCAATGAATTTAATTCCCGGCATTTCAATTCTCCGTGAAAATAATACGAGTATCTCCCCCAGAATGGCGACTTTAACTTGGAAAAGAAATAAAGGTATATTCTTTTCCTGGCATCGTACCTGGCGTGGAAATTCTCGGCGGTTTTATCCA
>JBJKOY010000426.1:0-18507 GCA_046706945.1 Ignavibacteriaceae bacterium
ACTTATCGAAAGGGAAGAAATTGATAAATCGAATGCCGTAGATATTATCGAAGCCGGAGAGATACTGGCGCAGATAATCTGCGAGAGTAAAAAGCTGTTTCCGGAAAATATCCCGGTGTTAAAATCAATTAAAGATATTATCGGCGAACACGTTGAAAAAGCAAAAGCATTGATATCTGCGCCTCTTAAGCACGAAGAAATAATTACGGAAGTTAGAACCGAACCCCCGGAGGTCATCCGGAATAGAACGGAAGAGGTGCCCCGGGAAACCGTTGTTGTTAGATCCGTGCCGCCGCCGCCGGTTGAAATTAAATTAGCATCCGAGAAAGACGCCTTGAAACAATTGCGGCAGGCGATTTTGTTCTTCTTTGAAAAAGAGATCGAAGGTAATAAAAAAGAATTTGTCCCTGAAAATTCTTTTATCTTCGGACTTTCAAGACAGCTTCAATGGGGCAGACTTATAAAGCCTCCGGATACAGATAAAATAACACAAGTCGAAGCGCCCAATCAGGTAATCCGGAATAAAATTAAGGAATGGTTTGACGCGGAGAACTGGGATACCCTTATCCCGCGTATTGAAATTGAATTTATCAAGCCGGACAGCGGATTCCCTTACTGGCTGGATGCACAAAGATATGTTGTTCGTGCCCTCGAAAAGAAAGGGGGGATACTGGTACAGGCATCTCATGAGATAAAAATAAATCTGGCTAATTTATTAAAAAGAATACCGGAACTTACTCAATTAATATTCAAGGACAAGCAGACGCCTTTTGCGGGAAGCGAAACCCTGAAATGGATAGAAGATGAGGTAAATACGGTGTCGGGCGGCGGCAGCGGCGCCTCGATAATTATGCCTCCGATTATGGGTGAAGATTACAAAACTATTACGAAACAATTTGAAGACGCATGCGCCGAACTTCCCGACAAATTCGAAGAAAACCTGGATGAAATGCAAAGGGGCATAATGACCGACGACCTGAGGAAGGGGAAATTCTTAAGACGCCTGAATCTGGCAAATTTCTGCTATGCCGCTAAGCAATTCAATATGTCGAAAATCAATTTGAAGGAATTGTCGAAATTAATCGACGAATATAATTTGGCCGAATGGGAGCCTGCATTATGCACCTCGGTATGGCAATCGATTTTTCTTACCAACGTTAAAATTTTAAACGATACCGACGATGAAGAATCTAAAACGCAAATAAAGAAAGAACAGTCGGAATTGTTTTCTAAGATAGCAAAATATAACGGAAAATTAGCTCTTCAATTAACCAATAATAAATGTTAAAAAGGAGGTTACTATGGCAAGAATGACTGCGCCCAAGATCGCACAGCGGGTTAAGGTATCGATACTTCCGAGCAGCGATGCAAAGGAAAGTGTTGAACTGGACTACCGTTTTTTAATTCCTGGCAACTTCAGCAAAAGCGAACCGGGCAGCCTGGGTCCGTTAAAAGACCGCAGGATTAGAACTATTAGCAGAAAGGGAGATTTTCAGAAAGTCTTGAAGGACATAAACCCGAAATTAAAACTAAGCCTCGCTAATAAACTATCCGACGATCCGGAGGCCAAGATGGAAGTCGATCTGGACTTTCAGGATATAAAGGATTTTCATCCGGATGAAATTGTTAAGAAGGTCGAACCTCTTCAGAAACTGCTTGATGCCAGGGAACGCCTGAAACAGTTAAAATTAACGGTATTAAAAGACGCGAATCTAAAAAAGGCCCTGGAAGGAGTTCTTAAAGACGGCGAAAACAGCATCGACGAATTAATGAATAAACTCGGAGCTTCGCACGAAAGCGGTGCATCCGAAGAAAAGAAACAATAATACCCGCACTTATAAACCAATTAAATTTTTTAGGAGGAACATTAAAAATGGCAAAAGAAAAAACAACTTCTACGGAACAAGTACAGCAGACCGAACAAAGTTCCGTCGACAGATTATTATCGATGCTTGATGATTCTAAGAAAAATGCGGTGGCGGAGTTTATAAGTAAAGTCGGGAAAGAATCTCAGGTATTCAAAGTGACCGGCGCGCTTGTCGATTCTTATATTGCGGATATCGATACTGTCTTAAGTGCGCAGATGGATGAAATTCTGCACAATCAGGATTTCCAGGAACTTGAATCCACTTGGCGCGGGCTTTTATTCCTAGTCCAGAATACGGAGTTCAGCAAAGCCGTTAAGTTCGAGCTTCTTGATACGACTAAAGACGAATTATACGAAGATCTTAACGAAGCCGCCAACGGTGAAGGCTACGAAAAAGATTCGGGATTATGGCACCATATATACTGGGGAGCTTACGATAAAGTAGGGGGACATTCTTATACCGCAATAATCGGAGATTTTGCAATTGAAAACTCGCCGGCGGACATTGGATTGCTGCAGCATATTTCCATCCTGTCCGAGTCGGCTCAAATACCTTTCATAGGGAACGCAAGCCACAAGTTTTTCGGTGAAAGATGTTTCGGCGACGTAATGGACAACCGCTTTCTTACGGAACAGGTCAACGAAGGAGCCGAATATACGGCCTGGAGAGCGTTCAGGGACGACGACCGTTCAAAGTACATCGGCCTGGCTCTGCCGAGGTTCCTGGGCAGGCTGCCCTACAGCCAGGAGTCCGAACCCACCAAGAATTTTAACTACACCGAAGGCGTGTATCTCGGAGGCAAGGACAACAGCCTCTGGTGCCATGCTTCCATGGCTCTTGCTTCAAATATGGTAAGAAGCTTTGAAAGATGGGGATGGAGCGTAAAAATAGTCGGGGTGGATTCCGGCGGTAAAGTTGAAAACCTGCCTACGCCTACTTACGAAGAACACGGGCAAAAGAAATTAAAAGTCCCGATTGAAGCCTCGGTCGGTCAGGCAAAAGATCAGGAATTATGCGACCTCGGCTTTATTCCTCTTGCTCACTGGGACAGAACGGACTATGCATGTTTCTTCGAAGTCCCTTCCGTTAACAGACCTAAACAAATTAAAAACGATAACGAGGCAACCGCCAATTATGCAGTAGGCGCAAGACTTCAATATACCATGCTTGTAACAAGAATTGCACATTATTTAAAATATCATCAGTTGACGTTTGTAGGCAAAAATGCGGGAGCTCCGGAAATCGAACAGGATCTAAAGAAATGGCTGGATACTCTGGTAGCGGATTTTCCCAACGCGCCCGAATCGGTGATAGCCGAAAGGCCGCTGCGCTCGTATCAATTAAAAGTGGAGGAGCTTCCCGAAAAACCCGGGTTCTTCCAGATCAGCGCAGAATTCAGGCCTCACGTGGCTATTACGGGCATGGATGTAAATCTTAAACTTATCGCATTTCATTCGAGCGAAGCAGCTTAATTAATTAACGTTCAATTAAAAATAATGATCGGAGGATCAAATGGCAGTAAAAGGCGAAGTCTTATTTAAAGACGCAAGCGGAACGGAATTATCCGGTCCGCGCGAAAACAAAACCAGTTTGGTTTATGAATTCGCTCATGAAGTCTATCTTCCCTTTGAGAAAGAGGAAAATAGAATTCAGGGATCGCGGCGAATGACCGCGTTTGAACTGGTAAAGAACATCGACTGTCTGACGCCGCAGCTTTATCAGATATCATGCAACGGCGCCACATGCAAGGAAATAAAAATAATTCTGTACAGGATTGCCGAAGAAACCGGAACGGAACAGCCCTACTTTGAATATAAATTAAAATTGGCGCGCATTGTCTCGGTTTTAAACTGGATGCCGCCTACTTATATCCCGGAAAACGAAGCTATCGGTCATCTTGAAAAACTAAAAATTATCGCACAGCAGATTACCTGGGAATACCTGGAAGGTGGAGTAATCTACACCGAAGATATTGTCCTGAGGAACAAGTAATAAAAATCCTCTGCTTCGGTACTCTAATCGCTTTATACTCCAATTTACCTTTTGTCTTCGAAGATATTAGTGCCTTGCTTATATAATATTGAAATAATTATTCCGATTAGGAAAAGCGCCCGGGTATACTCTTAATTGAGCTCAAGAGATTTTTTGCTGATCAGCCGGACTTTTTTCTAGTTACGAATCTTTCAATAACTTTGGCAAGGAGGTTAAAATGGCCATAAAAGGTGAAATATCTATCAGTGCTGAAAAAATTGGAGAACTGAAAGGCCCGAGGGACAATAAGGCTAGCCTGATTTACGAATTAAAACATGAGGTATTTCTGCCTTCCGACAGCGAGGGAAACACGATTCAAGGTGCCAGGAGAATTTCGGTGTTTGAGATTGTTAAAAGTATAGACATTATGACGCCGCTATTATACAACATTGTCAGCACCGGTTCAATTTGCGACGAAGTATTGGTTACGCTGTACAGAATGGCGGCTACCGGCGTGGAAGGAAAGTATTTTCAGTATAAACTAAACGATGCAATAATCGTATCCGTTCAAAACTGGATACCTCCGACCTATATCCCGGAAAGCGATTCAATAGGCCACCTGGAACGGGTAAAATTTCATGCCGGAAAAATAACGTGGACATATCTAGACGGAAACATAACTCATGAGGAAACAACTTATTAGTCTTATTGATTGAGACTGATTTAATTAAGCCCGTTGAATCAGTCTCAATTTCCCTTGTTAATGTCGCCAAGTATGTTATTAAAAAGTATCATGCGAATATTTGATGAGAAATTTAAGTTTATACGATCTGCTTATCGGCCAGTTTGTTTCGGAATCGACGAATCCGGATGATCTGGGAGACCCGTATTTTGAGCAACTAAATGAGGACGAAAAGCTGAAGTACAGCATAATAGAAAACTTAAGGATGCTGTTGACAACCCGCCAGGGCTCCGTTCAGCACCTCCCACATTTCGGCATGCCGGATATCCTACAAATATATTTCGATACCGGTTCCATCGATCCTGTTAAGAAAGAAATAATAGACGTAATATTAAAATATGAACCGAGAATAGGGGACGTAAAAATACAGAAATCGCAGTTCGATCAGAATAATATGAGGATAACGTTGAAGATTATTGCCTCCATAAAGGACATGCCGAACAAAGAAATCCTGTTGACCGAATTTTCGACAACAGGCTGGACGAAAGTCATGTTTGAAAAGGAAACCCGTGAGTACAGATAAGTATTTCGAAAGAGAATATAATTTCCTTCAAGTATCGGGGGAGGAGTTCGGCAAAAAGCATCCTACCCTGGCTTCTCATCTGCACATGAGCGAAAGGGAGAGGAAGGATCCTTTCGTCGAAAGGCTAATGGAAGGGTTTGCTTTCCTGGCGGGAAGGATCCACGAAAGACTTGACGACGAATTCCCGGAAATTGCAGGCGGGATTCTCGAGATTTTATTTCCGCATTTATTAAAGCCTTTTCCTTCGTGCGCAATACTGCAGGCAGCACCCAAACCCGGAGTAATAACACAGGCGGTTACGATAAATAAAGGCAGCGAAGTTCAAACGGTCACGGGGAAATATAAGGTAAAATATAAGGTGTATTCCGGACCTCAAGAAAAAAGCAGGGTAACCGAAAAAGAGGAACCTGCCGAATTTATTTTCAGAACAACTCAAAATTTGACCGTCAGGCCGTTGAAACTGACGCAGGTCAGGGTCGAAGAATCTCCGCAGGGCTTTTCATCCTTAATCCTGAGGATTCAGCCCGACCGGAACATTAAATATTCTTCTCTTGGATTGAATGAATTTCAGATTTATCTGCAGGGTCCTGCCTCTGTTAAATATAACCTGCTGCTTTATCTTACCAAATATGTTAAGTCGATTTGTGTTAAGGAGATATCCGGCGAAAGCAGTGAGTATCAAAAAATAAATGACTTTAAAATCGGAATTCCGGAACTGTCCGAGGGCTTTATAAATGAGGATGACGATTCTTCCGTCCTCCCTTATTCAAGACAGTCATTCCCGGGCTTCAGGCTGCTGCATGAGTATTTTTCTTACCCGGAAAAATTCTTTTTTATAAATATAAAAGGACTTGAAAAATTCGAAGACTCGGGGGATGCCAACCCCTTTGAAATTAAAATTGATTTCGAAAGAAGACTTTTAAGGGAAAAATATCCGGGGCAGAAAGATATACTTCTTCATTGCACGCCTATCGTAAATTTATTTTCGCGATCGACGGAAGAAGTAATCGTGGATCAGAGGCTTCCGGAGTACTACATCGTGCCAGATCTTGACAGGAAAAAAAGCAGGGAAATCTATTCCGTCGATAAAATATCGGGAATCAGCGAAAACAAATCGGAACAATATAAAAATATCCCGATCACGGCACACGATATTCTGGAGACGAACGATCCGGAATATACTTACAAAAGGTTTTATTCGGTTTTCAGAAGAACGCAGAAAAGCGATATGAACGAAATCTTCATAAGGCTTTTCGGACCAAGTATGGAAGAGGAAATATTTCCGAAAGAAACCTTGAGCATTCAGGCCACGCTTTCAAACGGGTTTCTTCCTGCAGCCTATCTTGAAGTCGGTTCTATAAAGGAACCTGTCGACTTTCCGGCAGGAATAGAAGCTTCAAACGTTACGGTGCCGACTGACGTACTGGAATGTCCCGATAGGCAAAACTATCTGTGGTCTTTAATAGCTCATCTTACCGTCAGTTATACTTCGCTTTCGGAAGCGGAATCGTTAAAAAGCATTTTAAATCTTTACAACTGGGCAAAAGCATTTAATCATCCGAATAAGAAAAGAATAGAAGGCATAAAAAGAATTTATCCGCCTAAACTGGTGAGCAAAATAGTCGACGTCGGCGGAGGATTCATTAAAGGCATAGAATTTCAAATTGAAGTAGATCAGAAAGAATACGAACACGGGGAAGGGGAAATACATTTATTCGGTCTGATATTGAATTTTTTCCTTTCGCAGTACGTGACTCTAAATTCGTACGCAATACTAAAAATAATTGAAGTGGGAACCGGGAGGGAATACACTTGGACACCGTTGTCGGGGAAAATAAATATCATATAATCCCGCGCACGGAGGAGCTTATAAATGAATTACTAAGCTGCGGATCCGCATTCAATGTCTGGCATGCGGTTTCGATAGCCGAATCCATAGCCAAAAAGCTCCATCCTCAAGGGGGAAAATACATGCTTGAACAAACAGGGTTAAAGTTCCGTCCGTGCGAGAGATATGAATTCCCCCCGAACGATATTAAAAAAATTTCATTTGAAAATGATGCTTTTACTTTCGTACTGACTTTCCTCGGTTTATACGGAATAAATTCACCGATGCCGAGGTGTTATCACGAACAGATACCGGTGCAGCAGAGAACGCTGGGAACAGGTGAAATTCCGCTGCAGAATTTTTTGGATATTTTTAACAATAGATTTTACTGGCTTTATTTCCAGGCATGGAAAAAATACCGGTTTTATCTATTCCTTAACGAAGACGGAAACAATAAAATAGCCGAAAGAATTAATTCGTTTACCGGCCGGGGTATTTTTGATTCCGAACCGAAGCCCTGCCGGCCCGGCGACGGAAAAGCGGCTGCAATAAGCAGCTTTGCTTTGTTGAAGTTTTCCGGAATCTTTACCCTGCGATCGAGAAATAAAACCGGCTTAAAGATACTGCTCCGCTACTTCTTTCCTGATGTGAAAATGAATGTGAAGGAATTCGTCCCGCGGTGGATAGAATTAAACGATATTCCCGGGTTGGGAGGAGAAGAAAACAGGCTGGGTGAAAATTCATTCATCGGTAAATATATTAAAGATTATACGAGCAGAATTTGTATTCAAATCGGGCCGGTTGATTTTGAAGGGTATTTAAATTTTCTGCCTTCCGCGGGGAGAGCGAATAAATTAACGGAACTATTGCGGATTTATTTGATAGACGGAATGGAATTTGACTTGGAATTCATAGTACGTGCGGATACTATTGCCGTGATTTTGTGGGACGACGACAGGCTGAAACTGGGTTCGACCCTTTGGCTCGGCAGGCCGAAGAAAGAATATATAAATGTCTATTTAAACTATGAAGAATTGACCTCACCCCTAGCCCCTCTCCTTAGTAAGGAGAGGGGGACGGGGTGAGGTACGTAATTTTTATTGAAAATATTTATTTAATTACTCGGAGAATCTAAAAATGCAAAGCAAAGATTTAAAATCTCTCCTGTTAAAACTCAATAATTATCTCGTTCGTAATCTTGATACGGCAACCGGGCAGGGAATTAAACGCGGTAATTATGAAATTACTTTCGATCACCTGTTAAATTCGCTGCTGGAAGACGGCCAGGGGGATATCCCGTTAATACTGAAGCATTACGGAATAGACTCCGGCGACATTCAAAAAATTGCCCAAAAAAATCTCGGCGAACTGGATTCCGGGAATTCGGGGAAGCCTAAATTATCCCCTCTGCTTGCCGAGCTGCTGCAGCAGGCTTGGATCACAAGTTCGGTAACCCATCATGAAACCAAGATAAGATCCGGTGCATTGTTTGAAGTCTTTACCGCATCGGAACAGGTAATAAGCAGCAGAATGATGGACATCCTTTCGCCTATCGGAGGGGAAGATCTTCGGACGAATTTTTATTCTATAGTTAAAGGATCGGCAGAAGATCCGGAGGTTTCGGCCGAGGTAATTTCACCGGAAGAAGCGCGCGAAATGGCGCCGGGCGAAACAGTGCTCGATCTTTATACGGTCGATTTGACCAAGGAAGCAAAAGAAGGAAAAATTGATCCGATACTGGGAAGGGACGAAGAAATAATTCAGGTAGTTGAAGTGCTGTGCAGAAGAAAAAAATCTAACCCGATTTTATTAGGCGAACCGGGCGTAGGCAAGACCGCGCTGGTTGAAGGACTGGCTATTAAGATTGCTTCCGGCGAAATACCCGACATTCTGAAAAATAACCATATATACTCTCTTGATATGGGATCGCTTCAGGCCGGCACTAAAATGCGCGGCGAATTCGAAAAAAGATTAAAAGCAGTCATTACCGAAATTACCAAATCCCCGGTACCCGCTATACTTTTTATCGACGAAGCTCATACGCTGATCGGCGCAGGGGCTTCCGCGGGCGGCAGCGATGCGGCAAATCTTCTGAAGCCGGCCCTTGCCAGAGGGGACTTCAGGGCCATAGCCGCAACAACTTATCTTGAATATAATAAATATTTCGCCAAAGATGCCGCGCTTGAGAGACGTTTTCAGCCTATACATATCGGCGAGCCGGACGACGAAAAAGCTGCATTAATGCTTCGCGGTATTAAAACTAAGTACGAAGCTTATCACGGAATTCATATAACCGATGAGGCGCTTGAAGCGGCGGTTAAACTGTCGAGAAGATACATTGCGGGAAGACAATTACCGGACAAAGCGGTCGATCTTCTCGACACATCGGCAACCCGGGTTAAAATGTCGCTGACCAGTAAACCGCCGAAGCTGGAGTTATTAATCAGCAAGTTAAAATCCGCAGATATGGCCATAAGCACGCGGCAAAAGGATTCCGACATGGATCTTAAGATAGATCTGGATCTATTGAACGAACTAAAAGAGAAAAGAAAAACGCTTGATTCGGAAATAAAAGTTCTCGAAGAAAAATGGATAAAGGAAAGCGGACTTACCAGGAAATTAATGGATCTGAGAAAGAAGAAGTTTGAAAAAGACGGCGTAGAAAATGCCGAAACGGAAATTATTAAAGAAATTGAAAAAGTAAAAGAAGAACTGAAAGCATTCCGGGACGGAGGTTCTCAGATCTTTGCGGAAGTGACTGCTAATACCGTTGCGGAGGTTATCGAAGCGTGGACCGGGATAAAGGTAGGCAGCATGACAAGGGATGAAATGACCACCTTTCTTCAGCTTGAGGATGATTTGAAGAAAAGGGTTGTCGGCCAGGATCATGCGATAAAACAGATAGCGGACGTGATCAGGGGCGCGAAGGTGGGGATTAAAAAGGAAGAAGGTCCGATCGGGGTATTCCTTTTAGTCGGTCCAAGCGGCGTGGGAAAAACCGAGCTTACCCGAGCCGCCGCGGAAGTATTGTTCGGCGACGAGAGATTTATGGTGACATTAAATATGACCGAGTACCAGAATGAATATAACACTTCCAGGCTTATAGGCGCCGATCCCGGACTTGTGGGCTACGGTGAGGGCGGCGCTTTAAGCGAGCCGGTAAGAAGACGGCCATACTGTGTAGTTCTCCTGGATGAAGTAGAGAAAGCCAATCCTTCGGTGATCGACCTTTTCATGCAGATATTCGACAGGGGAATGCTGCAGGATGCCGACAGAAGGAATATTGATTTCTCGAACACTATTATTTTCATGACTTCCAACCTCGCCTCCGAGGTATTATTCCAGAAGTACAACGGCGGAATGACTTCGCCCGACGACCTGCTTGAAGAACTGCGTCCGTATATGAATCAATATTTCAGGCCGGAATTTCTCGGCAGGGTAAAGCCTATCGTTTTTCTTCCTTTAAGCAAGGATGTTATGAAGCCAATCGTAGAAATGAAGCTCGGGAAAATACGGAAAAAATTATCTGAAAACAGGGCGCTTGAAGTAGAATTTAATAAAGCCGTTATAGAAGATATTGTCGATTTGTGTACGAGAGCGGAAACCGGGGCACGAAACATCGATGCGATAGTCGATAAAAAATTAGCCCCGGAAATTTCCGTGCAGCTTCTGGGATATATGGCTGAAGGAAAAAGTCCCTCCAAGCTTAACGTAACAAAAGGGAAGGACGGCGGATTTAAATATAAGTTCTCATAGAATTTTAAATTCGGATTATCGTTAAAAATTGTACGATAATGTGAACAATAATACATAATAACCTCACCCCTTAATCCCCTCTCCTTGCTAAGGAGAGGGGCAGGGGTGAGGTTAAATTATAAGAGAGGGCAATGATGGCATTATATAAACATAACCAGCCGTACTACGAACTTCATTTTTCGGAATTGGAAGAAGATAAAGTAAGCGTACTTGCCTTTGAAGGAGAAGAAGAAATTTCTAATTTATTCGAATATCGTATTGATCTGGTTTCAAAAGACCCTGAATTGGATTCGGCTAAAATTTTAAATAAAGCTGCAACTTTTATTATGAACCGGGGCGACGAAGACCCGGTAAAAATTCACGGGATTATATCCGATTTTGAACAGTTCGGAAAAACATCGGATTATGTATTTTATAAAGCGGTCCTGGTACCTCAGGCCTGGCGGCTGAACCTATTCTTCCGAAACGAAGTTTACCAGAATATGGATATTAAAGACATTATTAAAAAAATGCTGGAAGATATCGGTCTGACAGGACAGGATTTTAAAATCGATTTTAAAAACAGTTATCCTAAAAAAGAATATATGGTTCAGTACAGGGAAACAAATTTAAATTTCGTTAAAAGGCGCCTGGAACATTACGGCATATATTTTTATTTCGATCATTCCGGGGATAAAGACATAATTGTCTTTACGGATTCGAACGGATTGTTAAAGGAGCTTCCGCTGGAAGCGGCAATAGGTTATAATATTAATAAAGATCCCCTTAGCGAAAAGGAATCGGTAACGGAAATTACCTGCAAGGAAAGAATTGTTACCGGAACCGTTCAGCTGAAAGACTATAATTATATGTTCCCGGAAAAACAGCTGATGGCTCAAAGTCAGCTTGATACTGCCCAGCCCGGATTATTTTACGATTTCGGAGATGATTTCGAGAATGAAAATGAAGCGGAATCCCTAGCAAAAGTAAGGAACCAGGAATTCGTTTGCGGCAAAAAAATATTTTCCGGAAAAAGCGACTGCAAGTATTTCGCATCGGGCTACAAGTTTAAATTGGAAAAACACTACCGCGAATCATGGAACGGAGAATATATAATTACCGGCGTAAAACATTCTGGGAACCAGCACGGGCTATTCGGACTGCTTACCATGTCGAAAAAAAACGCGCCGACATACGAAAATATTTTTACTGCCGTTCCGTCCGGTATTGAATACCGTCCGGTGCGCAGAACCCCTATCCCGAGAATATCCGGAATAATGAGCGCAAAAGTAGAATCGGGTTCCGGCGACGAGTATGCTTTTATCGACGACCACGGAAGGTACAAAGCAAAAATGCTTTTCGATATAAGCGATAAGAGCGACGGTGAGGCTACTCTGCCGATTCGTCTGGCCCAAAGTTATACAGGATCGAATTACGGAATTCATTTTCCGAACCACAAAGAAACGGAATTATTATGGGCATGCGTCGACGGAAACGCCGACAGGCCGGTGGGTCTGGGTACGGTGCCTAACCCTTCGCAGGCTTCGCCCGTAAATTCAAATAATAAAATGCAGAACGTGATCAGAACGGCGGCCGGAAACGAAATAGTACTCGACGATAAAACCGGCGAGACGCAAATCGGTTTTACTACTGCCGACGGTAATAAAATTATCCTCGACGATAAGGACGATAAAATTGCGGTAATTTCCAAAGATAAGTATACGATGACATTCGACGATAAAAACGAAAATACAAAAGTCCAGTCGAAGAACGGTCACCTGCTTATTATGGACGATAAAAACGAAAAAATAGAAGTACAGAGTAAAAACGGACACAAGATAAGCATAGAAGACGGCAGCGGCGGCGAAAAAATTACTTTTACTGACAGCAGCGGAGAAAACACTTTAGTAATTGATATCAGCAACAGCAAAATAATTATCAACACCGATAACGGGAATTTAGATCTGCATGCACCTAACGGCACAATTGATATTAAAGCAACTGAATTGAATATAGAAACAACAGGAGATACGAAATTAAAGGCAGCTAATATAAATTCCGAAGCAGATGTTGATTATAAAGTAAAAGCTTCCAACGTAACCGAAGAAGCATCGATGGATTTCAAAATGAAAGGCATGAACCTCGAGGCAAAAGGAGATATGAACGTTAAACTGGAAGGCGGGATGAACCTTGAGGCCAAAGGCGGGCTGGCCGCAAAAGTTGAAGGCGGAGCAACCGCGGATTTCAAGGCTGGTGCAAAGGCTTCGCTGCAGGCTGGGATTGTGATGATTAATTAAAATTAATATTAAAACTGAACTTCAAAACAGGGAATAATACTTATGGGTAAACCCGCGGCAAGTATGGGTGATATGACGATGCACGGCGGCAGTATTGTTTTAGGACTTCCTACGGTATTAATCGGAGGTATGCCGGCTGCGCGTTTAGGCGATATGCATGTTTGTCCTATGTTAACTCCGGGCCTTCCTCCTATTCCGCATGTAGGAGGACCGGTTGTTTTAGGAAGCACGGGAGTTTTAATCGGCGGGATGCCGGCGGCAAGAATGGGAGACATGCTGGTATGCGTAGGACCGCCGGATACGATAGCGATGGGATGCATGACGGTGCTGATCGGCGAGACGATGCCAGGCGGCGGAGGGGGAGGAGGAGCAGGCGCGCCGGCGGTGGCAGCTGCAAAAGCAAGTGCAACAGTGGCCACTTCAGGCAAGAAAGAATCTACTACCAAGGAAGAACACTGGATAGAATTTGAATTTGTAGATAAAGCGGGCAACCCGGTTAGCGGAGTGAATTATAAACTTAACGATACTGAGAGTAAAGACTCCGAATCTGTTTTAAGAACGGACGGCAGAATCAGAAGAGACAGTATTAAACAGGGGCAGGCGAAAGTACAGTTATTCAACGTAAGCAATGCGAAATGGTCCCAAGACAAAGCCGATGTAGGTGACAAAGTAAAACTGACCGCAGAAGTAGAAGGATTTGAAGACGGTACGAAAGCGACGATCGAAATCTATAAAAGAGATATTAAAGGCGCGGATGCGGTAATTGAAAGCCTAGAAACCGAGGTTAAGAATAAAAAAGTTGAAGGAGAATGGGAATTTAAATGTTCTGAGGAGGGAGATAAGGCTGCATTAGCAGGAAAAAAAGGGTATTCATCTCCGGAATATTATTTTGAAGTCATGGTAGGAAGAGTGAAAACAAAATCTTCCCAGCTTGGTTTTAAAGATTATATTGAAATTGAGTTGAAAGCCGTAAACGGGAAACCCATAAAAAATGAAGATTATATAATTTATCTGCAGAACGGAGAGATTAGAAAAGGCAAAGTCGACGGTAACGGATATAAAAAAGAGGAGAAGCTTAAACCGGGTACCTGTAATGTTGTATTTCCGAATCTATATGATATTGAAAATATTAATGAATAAAACGGTTGAATGAAAATAAAATTAATTTAGTAATTTATCATTTATTCAAATTAATCATGTCGAAAGTTAACGAATATTTTACTGCAGGTGACGGAGTTATAGCTGCTCGGCAGCAATTTAAGGAGAATTTTAAAAATCCGGTTCAAAGCAGTGCGGTAAAAAAAACTACTAATGTTTATCAACAGGTTTTACATCCGATAGCCTGCTGGAAGATAGATGATATTTACTTTGATTTTGACAAGTCATTTATAAAGCAGAAAGCCGTTCTTGCATTTAGCAAACTAAAAGAACTTAATGATCAGCTGACCCGTGAATTCCGTTCCGTGTATAAAGAAACTCCCCAATTTTCATTGTTCGGACATGCCGATCCCGTCGGTCAACCGGATTACAATAAAATATTAAGCGAAAACAGGGCCATAGCTGTCTACGGTGTCATCACAAATAACCCCGAAAAATGGAAGGAAATATTTAAAAAAAAGGATGATATAATTTATCTGCAAAAAAGATTGAACGGAACTAAACTATCGGAGAAAGAATCTTTCTATGACGGACCGATCAACGGCATTATGGACACAAAAACCGAAAACGCCGTCAGATCCTATATGGAATATTTGTTTCCCAAAGAAGCAAAGTTTTCGGACGAAAATTTTTTAGGGAAAGGTAAATATGCCTACCAGGGATGCAGCGAATATAATCCGGTATTAATGTTCTCATACCAGGAGGATAGGGAGTTAAACAAACCGAAAAATAAAAAGGAGAGAGACCGGCAAAATCAGATAAACAGAAGGGTAACCGGATTCTTTTTCAGACCCGGGCTTAAAAATCTGGATGAGTTTTGGCCGTGTAAATTTGCTCCGGATATACAATCGTGTTACACTCAGCTTCTTGAACCTAAAAAGCTTAGGCTGTCCTTCCAGGATGAAAATAGGCGCGAACACGGCGTAACTAATGTTAAAGAACATGGACCCGATAAAGATACTTTTGTTTGTAAATTTTATTCTCAGGTTGCCAGCGATTCGAAATGCGAGACATATAAGCTTTTCTTACCCGAAATTAGGCTGCATTTTGAACGAACAAAATATGAATTCCTTATTAATTTTAAAGAATACAAATTAACTATTCCCTATATAGAGGTCGGAGAAAAAAAACATGAAGAAAGGGACATCTTGGAATGGGTTGACGAAAGAGGACATAAGCATACTATAGTTAAAGATTCATTTTGGCAAAATACGGACCTGGAGAGGCTGGAAATGGATAAAGGCGAAAGAGTTTTTGGAGAAAGTGAGAATTTTATAACTCATTGCGTTAAAACCCGTCTTGAAATAGTTCTAAAAGAAGGGAAAGTATGGTATATTCTATACGGAACGGTATATGACAAAAAAAATAATTTGATCTTGTCAAAAGGCGTAATCAAATCAAATAACCTTTTTGATATCGGGGGCGAATGGGTATTGACCGGAAGCAGCGGAGGAGGAGAAATATGGAGAAAGGTTTCGACACTTAATAATGCCAATGGCTTATGGTATGATCCAAAATCCCGAAAATATTTAAACGTAAAACAACTGAAACGCAGGAAACTTCCTTCCGAGGAAAACCTTGAAGAAAAATTAACAAATCTTTACAAACAACTGTGTAAAAATTCCGACAGTATACATAAGATGATCGAAAACGAATAATTATGAATAACTTGATGTTATTCTACAAATGAGCCGAAAACTGTTCGCAGAACGGAGAGTAATTAACGGCAATCGTCAAATCATAATTAAATCTTTTATTAAAATGAGTGTGCATCAGGGATCCTCCGATCAAACAAAAAAAATTGAATTGTCATCTTCGATCCAGCAAGTTTTGTGGACCCGATCTTGTACTGCCGCAGGTACTAAAGTCGGCATAGAAGTGTTTACCCAATTCATCGGCAACAACTCCGAAATTAAAATCGAAATATCCGATAAAAGCGGGAAAAAATTCGATATGATTAATAAAAAAATGTCAGGCAACAAATTCTGGACGGAAATTACCGTTCCCGAAAAAGCCAAGGATGAATTGTATGCGGAAGTTAAACTGCCCAAGCACGGATTGAACAAAAAATCAAATTGTATGTACGTTTACCCTCCGGTTGAAATAAAAAATCTTAAATGGGATAAAAAAGAAGCGCCCCGCGGCGACGTGTTGAAAATTACCGCAGACGTATTAAACGTGTATGAAGGTACTGAGGCTGAAATTCAAATTTGGGAGCACGATGCGGACGGTGCGCATGATCTGATTACAAAGTTTCCGGCAACCGTAAAAAATAAAAAGATAGAAGCTGAATGGGAATATGAGTATTATGAAGACACCGATGATATTCCGACTGAAGAAGAGGCCGAAAGAGGCTACAACCCGCCTGAGTATTTTATCCGTATAATCATTGCCGGTGTAGCCGAGGATTCCGAATTATTGGAGTTTAAGGATTGGATTGATATTGAATGGATCGAAGACTACGAAAAGCCCGCTAAAAATAAAAACTTTAAGCTTATTACGGCGGACGGTAATGAAAGGAGCGGATCATTTAACGATGATGGCAATATCCGATTCGAAGATGTCCCGCCGGGTCCGTTTAAGATTATTGTTAAAGACGAATAACATTTACAGAAATAGAATGAATATTTTTAGAGGATAAAATTGCCGAACTACAATATTTATTATTTCGTAATAAAACCGCTTCAGATTAATATTGCTACCGGAAGTTCGGGAGTTCGTCTCAGCTCGCCGGGCCAAAGTTCACCGGTTGTACAGAGAATTTTTGCCGGTTTTAGAACTGAACTAACAACATTAATGAATTCAGCTAAGCAGCATATACCTTATGCACCCTCCCGAGCGCAGACAATAAATGTAGTCGAAATTCCGTCAGTCTCCGGTAATCCGACCAGCCCGGATTTTTCAGGTCTGACTATACAAATGTATGAACCTATTGTGTATTTTACTAATAGAGATCTAAATGAAAGACCTTCGGCGCAAGTAGACAGACGTCCGGAATATATTATGCTGAGTGCAATCCAAAATGCAAGGTCGCAGGAATTTCCGGATGATTGGGTAAGAAGCTCTCGCAGCGTTTTGGCATCTACCAGAGAATCCGGCGGTCTAGCAATGCCCGGCTTACCGGGTGTTTCTTTTCCCGTAACTGCATGCGTATTTAGTAATTCTACTCAAAATTGGGAAGCAAGTAATTGGCAGGTTCTACTTTCTTATAATTTAGCTTCTGCGGCCTTCCATGAAATTGCACATTGTAAATCGGAAACCCGGTCCCGCAGTAATAATCCCAGATGGAGAAAAGCCATCAATGATCCAAGCAGACCCGCAGGCAGCATTTACAATAGTATACATGATATACCAAACGTAGGTGTTTTATCCTCCAACGGAATCGGACAAGATGCGACTCCTACGGATTTTACCGTGATGGGCGAACATATGCTCTGTCCTATAAATTTTTACCGACTTGATCGGAGTATAAATAATCAATGCTTCCGGAACGGAAGTACGGCAGCTTTAACCCCCAGATAAATATTGCGCGTTCGATTTTATATTATTCATGAGTTTTAATATAATCTCATAAATATTTTAAAATTGCAATGAAAGGGGAAACTGTATGAAAATTCGGACAAAACAAAGATACGCCGGATTGGCAATAGCCTTGGTAAGCGCCGGATTCACAGCCTTTAATTGGAAAACGGCCGTTACTGAAGGCTATTTCTATGTTAAATCAAGTTTATTATTTCCGGCATTATTTTTCGTAGGTATCGCGATGATATTTTTTCCGAGTTACAAAGAAGAACGATTATCAAGAGGGGAAGACATCTCGGGACTAAAAGGATTCAAATTGCTTACTTTGCGATGGTGGATAATCCTTTTAATCGGATTGTTAGCCGGGGGCGTGAATTATTTACTGCTAGACTCGCTGCTCTAAATAAATAAACAGAAGACCGTCAGTACATTTATTCGTTTACGGATATTAATATTTATAAAGTATAATATTAAAAATTATTAACAAGCCAACCGTATGAAAATACCCGACTACTATCGCCAGTTTCAAAATCAACCGGCTAAAGAAGATAAAAAAGAAGATAAAGAATCTTCCGCAGAACAGGCTGGGCCGGTACAAGAAAAACAAAAGGAACAAAAATCCGGTCAGCCTTCCGGTGTAAAAGATAAAACCATTGCTTATCAAGGAAACGGTTTTACGTTAAGCATGCTCGAAGACTGGGAGGATCAGACTATTTACACAATTACCGGCCCGGTAACGGACGGCGTGCAGCATAACGTCATTATTACGATAGATAAAGAAAACCCGTTCGATACCCTGGAAGAATACGCCGAATGGCATATAAAAACTCTTGAAACCGAATTAAAAGGCTGCTCACTGTTAA
>JBJKOY010000427.1:0-16649 GCA_046706945.1 Ignavibacteriaceae bacterium
ACTTTGTGCTACTTTGTGAAAAACTTTGTGTAACTTTTGGCAAAGCCATCACTTCGTGAGTGATCCGTTTTTTGCTTCACAAAGTTTCACAAAGGAGACAAAAAGTCCCACAAAGAATTAATTTTCCACAATTTTTTAGAATGTTAGCTCATATAAGCGGTCAACTTGTGTAATTTATATTAACTAATATTTCAACCATACGGATTTGCGGCCGGCACCCCGGGAAAAATTCAAAATATTAATTGCTCCCGACAAATCTCCGCCGTCGATCTTAATGTTACCGTTGTTTTTCCCTTCGAGCTGCAGAAAAACTTTGGCTTGTGAAATAAGCCTGGGTCCCGTTAACAAAACGTCCCTGGAGTTAATAAACCTTAAAGCGGATTCGGCCTGACGGTTGCTTTGTACGCTTAAATTGCTTACCGAAGCGTCCGTTATATTATTAAAAACTACTGCCGGTCTAAGGTCGGTGTTTTCGTAATTAAAGCTTACGTTATCGAGAGAAAGCCCTTTGACGTTGCGCGCATACATTCCGTACGCAGGAGGCGTGCCTATCTGAAAATATTCGCCGGCAATCTCGGGTACGTTCCTGTTGGCCGCTTCTTCCGCGGTTCCGCCTCCTTCATATGTAACGTGTACGTCGGTGAAGCTTATATTTTCAAGATAACTGCCGCCGGCGCCGTTTAGAACTATACACTGCCGCGTTTCGCCTTTCCATACCGACGGAGGGAAAGGCATATCGCTTATCTGAAGGGGGCTGTCGACCACGGTCGCATATATGCCGTTGAAGAAAATATTTTTTAATATACCGGGAGGCCGCAGGGTATTTCTTTCACTATTATTCCGCTGCCGGCCCGGTCCGAGATCCAATGAGATTGGTCCCGTCACTTTGTTCATAATTATATTGGAGAATGTAATGTCCTCGGCTTTGTCGCCCGGGCCGAATCTCATTTTAATCGGGCAGCCGTATGTTTCGTATATTACGCAGTTGGATATCGCAATGTTGCCCGGTTCGCCTCCGCCGAAACGGAATACCGACCACCGGGTGCTGAAAGTACAGTTTGTAACGGTTACGAATTTATTGCTGCCGAACAAAGCGCATGCGTCGTCCTGGCATTTAACATTGCAGTCTGTTATATTGACGTATTCGGAGCTCCCGAAATGAAAACCGTCGTTGTTTTTATTAACCCGGTTTAAAATTCTTATCCCCTCCAATTTAACATACCTGCAATTTAATAACCTCATGCAGTGATAAGCGCTTTTTGTAAGGAAGATATCGTGTACAAAAACATTTCTGCAATTGTAAAAAATAATCAAATGCGGTCTTTCCATATTTCCGCCGTGCTGGCCGGGTCCGGTTCCGTCGCCTCTTCCGTTGTAAAAACTTGCGCCGTTCCCGTCTATAGTCCCGCTTCCCTCGACGGTTATGTTCCGGGCATTAGAGGCATAAAGGAGAGCAAAGTTGCCGTTCCCGGGAGGGACTCCTTTCCCGCGGTAGTAGTCATTAATATTGCTGCTGCCCAAAAGCCTGCCGGCAGCGGCTATTTTTAACGCGACGTTATCTTTTAACTCGAGTGTTCCGGTTAGAAAACTTCCCGCCGGTACAAGCACGGTGCCGCCGCTGTCTTTTCCGCATGCGTCTATTGCGGCCTGAAGGGCTTTCGTATTTAATGTCCTGCCGTCCCCGACAGCGCCGAAATCGGTTATGTTGTAAACGCCGGTTCCGTTTTGACTACCTTTGTTAAATGTGCCGAATGCCTGCGGACTTTCATTCGGCAATTTATTTTTTACGCCGGTAATACGCGGAAGAATAGTCTTCTGAGAGCAGAATAATATTGACGTAAATATCAATAACGACGCGGCAGTAATACTTGTTTTCATAAAAGCGCCTTTTTATTAACGGGGCTGTCAGGAAAATTTTCCGGGCTGCCCCGTTGATTATTTTGTCTTCGGTATTACAGGATGATTTATATTATTTAGTCTTTCAGCACATAACCGCCTTGTTCCTTTTCGAACGTCCATTTGAAACTGCCTGCATCGGAACTAACGCTTATCTGGATATTTGTCGGGTTTATTTGACTGATGCTTGCGCTCTTAACGACACCCTCGGCATCGTCCCGGTTTTTTACCGGAACAATAATGGTGGCGACAAACGTTGTATTTTCCTTAGCACGGGTCACCGTCTCGATATACGGAATCTCGGTTAAGCGCGCGTCCTTCGTAACCGGTACCCACGGATCCGACCCTTCTCTAATAGTAAAGTCGTTGTTAAGAACCAGGGGAATAACGGCCATATTATGATGTCTTTGATCCGAAAGCATGATGTAGTTTTTCATAATTTCAAATTTGCCGTTCCTGACCGGGGAGAATCTGGATCCGCGTTCGTTCCTTCTTCCGGACTCAACACCTACTCCCGGATGGATACGGGAGGCAATCTCCGAACCGGGATTCGCTTCCACTTCGTCAAGAACAACCGTAGTAACCGGTTTTTCGAGTATGATATTTCTTCTCCATTTCTTCAGTTGTATATCAGGGTAGGCATGGGTCGGGTCCATAAGTACGTAATCAAGTTTCGGTCCCGTTTCATATTTCAATATCCTGCCGCCTATCCCTTTAAGCCACGGAGTATTCTTTTTCTTTGCGACGATCTGTCTTTCCCCGTTCACGAAAATCAGGTTGTGGCCCAGGCTTGAAGCGAACGGATAACCGTACTTGTCCTCGCTGAAATAAAATTCGTCGTACGGCATATTGCCCAGATCCCTGATAAAGGGCACGTTATACCATGTTACGGTGTACTGCCCGCAGTCGAGATGCCCGTGATGCGGATCGTCGTTATAACCCGCCTTGCATGCAACCGTAACCGTTGCGGAGTCCAGGAAACTGCTTCTTAACATAGCCCAGTTTACGGTTCTGAAGAGCATCGACTTTTGCTCCGGGTCAATAGGCTTTACGTCAGGTCTCGGCCAAATAATATCGAACAGACTGAGGCCGTCCGGAAGAAATTTTTCCCTGTACCAGGCGCCGGTATGGTTGCCGGTTTCCGCGACAAGTTTATCCACCATATACGTCGGTCCTACTGGGTATCCTCCGCCGTCTTCGAAATTTCCCGTTAAGCCGTACAGTTCGAAATCCAGCGGATGTTCCGCAATACTTTTTATCTTGAACATATCGTATTTCCCGTCGGTAAGCCTCTGCAGGGCATCCATAAAGAATACGCTTTCGCGCATCATATATCCGTAATAGCCGCGGCCTTCCTGCCACCCGCCGTCCCTGCCTATATAACTGAAGGTAGTGTCCATCCGGTTGCGGACTTCCGCTACCACGTCGAGCAATTCGGGATCTTCCTTAAGCAGTGCCAGTGCTGTCAATCCCAGGCTTGAATAACAGATATTAGACCAGTTGCATTTGTACGCGGTTGACCACCAGAAATAATTATAATTCCCTCTGACCCTGGTAATTGCTTTTTCCATCAGGCCGTTCCGGATTTTATCCCTTTCGTGTCTTGTTAATTCCGGATAGACCCAATCGTAAACAGTGGAAAGGGTAATGGCTTTTCCGGCTGCGGTAATATCGTATGAGAAGACAACCCTGTCGTCCGGCACGTTGAACGGCCACACTCTAGAATAGATTATGTCGAAATGATGGGCCGGGTTTACCCAGTCGGGCCAATCGGCGATATCCATTGCAAACTCTATAGCTTTCTTTGCGTATTGCTTCTCACCTGTCATCTGGTAAAGAAAGGCCAGGGTCAGCGCGCCGTCCTGAATATTCGATTCATATTCCGCCGCGGGATCTTCCATCAGGTACCTAGTATGTTTAGGGTGAAGCGGCTCCGGTTCTTGAATCGGCACATGAAGGTAGCGGTGCCCCTCCGCGATCAAAGCCTGAAAAATGTGTTCCGATTCCGGATCCGTTTTTATCCTATTGACGATAGCCTGCTTATCGGTGTTATTAAAGAACAAATACGGGTGTTCAAGTTTGCTTACCTGAATTGTTTTTGCCAGATCCTGCTCGGTGATTTGAGCAGGTACCGGGTTAGCAGGGGACAATTCTTCGCCCGCGCCCTGAGCCGGTACGGAAACGGAAAATAAAACGAAGAAAGCAAATAGAAGTTTGCCAATTTTTGACGCAATATATTTTTTGTACATACATACCTCCGAATTATATTGAGAGTAATACGGTTTCTCGGCAATCGGTATAATTTTTTATGATTATTTTAATTCTCTTTCAATTTTTTTACCTACAGAGAACGAAAAAACGGTAACGCTGTGAAATTTTTCCCCGGGTCTTAATACGGTCGAAGGGAACTGCGGTTTATTGGGCGAATCGGGAAAGTGCTGTGTCTCGACGCAGAACCCGTAGGAACTTTCATATTTCCTTCCGCTTTGCCCGGAGTATTTCCCGTTTAATCCGTGCGCCGTGAAAAACTGCATCCCCGGCTGCGTTGTGTATACCTTCATCTGTCTCCCGCTGACCGTATCGAGAATAGTTGCCGCCAGCCCGAGCCTGCCGTGCGGATGATTAAGGACATAATTGATATCGTAGCCGTGCGGCATTAGTTTTATTTCAGAGCCAATGGCACGGGCTTTCCTGAAATCGTACGGCGTACCGGCAACATTATTTATTTTCCCTGTGGGAATCGATTCCTCGTCGACCGGCGTAAATTTATCCGCGTTAATCATTATGTAATGTGAAAGAACGCTGCCGCTTCCTTCTCCGGCAAGGTTGAAGTAACAATGATTTGTAAAATTAATTACCGTCGGTTTATCGGTTTCGGCATAATAATCAATGCGGAGCGAGTTATCGTTTGTCAATGTGTATTTTACAGTAACTTTTAGGTTCCCCGGAAATCCTTCATGTCCGTCCGGACTCAGATGATGCAATATTAAAGAAGGACCTTGTTTCGTAACTGCGGTTTCGGGGTTCCAGACGATTTTGTCGAACCCGATTAACCCGCCGTGAATCGTATTCCTGCCGCGGCTGTTTGCCGTAAGTCGGTAAGTTGTGCCGTCAAGCGTGAATTCGGCATTGCCGATTCTGTTTGCGTAACGGCCTATTAAGGCGCCGAAATGAGGATCTCTTTTAACATATCCGGGATTCAGATAATCTGCGATACTGTCCAGTCCGAGAACTACATCCGCAAATTTGCCGAATTTATCCGGTACGTCAAGTTCGAAGATAATTCCGCCGTAGTTTGATATCTTAACCGTCATTCCTTTTTCATTTTTCATCGTAAAAAGATAAATCCTGCTATTTCCCTTTGAACAGCAGTATAATTCGGTGATGCTGTCTTTCTCTTTATGTATATGGTTAGCCGGGACAATTTGCGCGCGGTTATTTTTTAAATAAGCGCTTCGTGAAATTATTATTGAAGATAAACCCGGCCTGCTGAATATAAAACCGGATAAAAATAAAGCGGCGGAAATTCCATCCGGTTTATTTCTGCTTGTCGCATTCTGTGCGTTACCGGAAGTCAAAAAAAAGAATGCGCATATTAATACCGACAAATATTTCATTTACTTCTCCCGCAAGTTAATATCGCTTTAAAGAGATTTTTTCTCGCCGCATCAAAGAGAAATATTTTTATGTCGGTGCCGGGAAGTAATTTCTTATTTACGCTTGCATGTATTTTTTCGGAATTTAGAGCAACCGGATCCGAACGGGAAAAAATAACCGGGCCGGTAAGGGAAGTAAGAAAAAAACGTATACTTGTTTCCATTTATACCGCTCCGCTAATGGGCCGAAAAATGAACCGTAATGCTAAACGCTTATCATTATATTGACCAATATATGAATTATTTTTTTAAAATATAAGAGGGAGACAAAATATTTAAAACCCGCGTAAATATTTTCTTTTTTACATTTGCTAAACAGCCATCAATTTTATAATTTATAGATGAATTGTTAAGCGCTTATCATAAAATGGTGTATAAAATACACCCAAGGTTTTTAAAATATAATGAATAAAAAACTGTTTATTTTATTGCTTGTGTCCGTAACCTCCGCATCGGTCTGCAAAAATATATATGTCTCTACCATTCCCCAGTTAAGCTTAGCCTTAAACGAAGCTAAACCCGGAGATATTGTAGTGATGAAGAACGGGGTTTGGACGGATGCCGTAATAAATTTCAACTCTAAAGCCACCCCGGCGGGGCCAATAATATTGAAGGCGGAGACTCCCGGAAAAGTAATCCTTAGCGGCGCATCGAAATTAATTTTTTCCGCTCCGTACCTTATGGCGGAAGGCCTTTTCTTTAAAGACGGTGCCATTAAAGGATCGGGCTCGGAAAATGACAGTACCGTCATTCTCTTTGCATCATATAGATGCAGGCTTAAGAATTGCGCAGTAATAGATTATAATCCCGAGGATTATTCGACTTTTTATTACTGGGTTTTCTTCAAAGGAAGCCATAACAGGATGGACGACTGCTCCTTTATAGGTAAAAATAATCTCGGACCCGTAGTTGGGAACGATTATTCCGGATTACCCGGAGGTAAAGATGCCGAATACAACAGAGCTGATCATTGTTACTTCAAAGATATTACATGTAAAAATTCCGGCGGCTCGGAAGTTTTTAGGATATGGGGATACGGACTTAACGGGGGCAGAAAATTAAACGGAGCTTTCTTTACTATTCAAAGAAATCTGTTCGAAAATGCGGGCGGCGAAGGCGCGGAAATAATATCGCTTAGATCAAATTATAATACCGTACGTTACAATACGGTAAGAGACTGCAAAGGCGCTATCGTTCTGCGTTACGGAAATTTTAACAGGCTGGAAGGGAATTTTATATTAGGGGGAAATGAAAAAGGAACTCAGGGAATCCGGGTTGCAGGCGCCGGCCACAACATAATGAATAATTATATATGCAATATCGACGGCGACGGATTAATTCTAATGGCCGGAGAGTTTACGGACAGCGCATTGACCGGCGGATACAAACCGGTCTTCGGCAAAGGAGCGGCTCATGAACGCATCTCCCGTTATGCGCAGGTAATAGGCGGAATGTTTTCTAATAATACATTTGTGAATATTAAAGGAACGGATATTGTCATAGGCGCGGATTATATGAGGGATTGGCCTGAAAGTCAATGTATCCTTCTGCCGGAGGACAACAATTTTTTTAACGATTTAATTTTAAAAACCAATCGCGGTATTTCTATCCGTGTCCCGAAAACGGATTTAAAACCGCCGCTGAACAGATTCAAATTTAAGCCGAATATTTATGCGGCCGATATTATATACGGCGGGTCAATTGAAATACATCCCTTGCCCAAAGGAATTAGGAGAGTAAATCCTCTGCTTAAACTTGCAAAGGACGGGCTGTACAGGCCCGAAAAGAACAGTCCAGCAATCGGACAGGCCGTCGAACCTTTTGTAAACGACGATATGGACGGTCAGCCCAGAAAATCCAGAAGCGATATCGGGGCCGATGAAGTATCGGACGAGCCTATAACGAGAAGACCGCTAATTCCCGAAGATGTGGGAGCGCCGTGGATGAGATAAAAATAATGATTCGGTCAAATAAGCCCACTACCCGAACCTTAAACATTTTCGGTTCGGGAAATAAAAGGGAACAATAACCCTAATTATTACGGAGAAGCCCTTATGCCTAGATATTTTAAATATGCGTTCTATTTGGTCCTGGTTTTTTCAGCTACCGCATTTGCACAGGTAACTAAAAAAGAAATAATTAATTTAATTATTAAACTCGATAAAGAGAGGGTAATAAAAGACGCGAACAAATTCCTGCGGTTGAAACCGGTTACCATTACCGAATTTAAAGCTTCAAGGAGCGCCGGGGGAATTCATGATTATTATTCCGAGGGAGATTACTGGTGGCCGAATCCGAAAGATCCGAACGGACCGTATATTAGAAGAGACGGCTTGACTAATCCGAATAACTTCGACAAACACAGGCTTGCTCTTAGGAATATGAGCATAGAGGTAGCGGCTTTAACCGCCGCTTATAAAATAACGCATGAAAAAAAGTATGCCGATAAGGCTTTGGAAAATCTTCTCGCATGGTTTGTAAACAAGAATACAATGATGAATCCCAATCTGAAATATGCGCAGGCAATAAAGGGAATAACTACCGGCAGGGGAATAGGCATAATCGATACAATACATCTTGTTGAAGTAGCGCAGGCGGTTATGGTACTTGAAAAAACCGGATATCTTGATCATAAGGACGCGGAGGCGATCAAAGAATGGTTCCGCAAGTACCTTCAATGGCTGACGACGAGCAAATTCGGAAAGGATGAAAGGGATAACGGCAACAACCACAGCACGTGCTGGGCGATGCAGGTTGCCGAATATGCAAAACTTGTCGGCGATACGTCCGAGATGAATTACTGCCGTAATTTTTATGAAAACGTACTGCTACCGGGCCAGATGGCTTCGGACGGAAGTTTTCCGAAAGAACTTGCGCGCACGAAACCTTACGGCTATTCAATATTTAATATGGAAGCGATGTCGATGGTCTGCGAAATTCTGTCGGATAAAAATCACGACCTCTGGCATTACACAACAAAAGACGGTAAGAACATATCCCTGGGAATGAAATTCCTTTATCCTTTCTTAAAAGATAAATCTAAATGGAAATACCCGAAAGATGTTATGTATTTCAACGATTGGCCGGTAAGACAGACAAGCCTTTTATTTTGCGGCCTGCATCTCGGCATAAAAAAATATATCAACCTCTGGAAGACTTTAAATCCTGAGCCGAAAGTGGAAGAGATAATAAGAAATTTTCCGATAAGACAGCCGATTTTATGGGTGAATTAATTACTCTTAACGGAATCTCAAATAGTCTTTCTTTTATTTAAACGAAAAATATTTAGGCTGAATAAATGAAATCGGTAAAAATATTCTCAATTGCAGTCATGCTGTTTTACTTCTCTCCGAACAGTTCTTTCGGACAAGCAGAAGGTAATTTTAATTCGATTAAAGACCGTACCGGACGGGAATTATATAACATCGATTCGGATTGGTATTACCTGCAGGACGATATTGCCGGAATAAATCGCCTTAATAAAACTGCCGGAGAGTGGGAACATGTAAATCTTCCTCATACCTGGAACCGTACAGACATCCTGGACGGAGAGCCCGGATACAGGCGCGACGCCGGATGGTACCGCAAAGATTTGTTGATCCCGAAATTAACCCGCGGACAGAAATTCATCCTTCACTTCGACGGGGCGAACATCGTAAGCAAGGTGTATGTCAACGGACGCTACGCCGGAGGACACGTCGGCGGCTATGTTGGTTTCAATGTAGATATTTCCCCCTATATTAAAGAAGGCCAAACAAACAGAATAACCGTAAGGGTCGATAATTCATACAACCCGAATATTATTCCGTCGCAGAAATCGGATTTTTTTATCTACGGAGGTCTGGTCAGAAGCGTATGGCTTGAAATAATGCCTCCTGATTATATTGACGGATTCCATGCGTCAATTTCAAATGTAAGCGCTGTATCCGCCGAAACAAAAATAAAAACCGAAATAAAATGTTCCGGAAATTTAAATGCGCAATTAAAAGCCGAGCTTATCGGACCCTCGGGCAAAAAAATTCTTGAGGCAGAAACCGGGATGAAATTGATCAAGGGCGGCAACGCGGTTCTATTGGAGTTGCCTAAATTGATGGATCCGGAGCTGTGGTCGCCGGATTTTCCTAATCTCTATAAAATTAAACTCTCACTCTACGGCGGCGGCCGGTTTATAGATTCTACAAGCGATCTGGTCGGCTACAGATGGTATGAATTTAAAGATCACGGGGCATTCTACCTTAACGGGAAAAAACTCCTGATCAAGGGAACATGCCGGCATGAAGATTACGCTGGTTATGCCGATGCGATGCCCGACAGCCTTCAGTGGAAAGATATGAAAATGATAAAGGGGATGGGAGCAAATTTTGTGCGGCTTGCTCACTATCCGCAGAGCCCTGTTGTTTACCGGGCGTGCGACAGACTCGGTATTTTAGTCTGGGACGAACTGCCCTGGTGCCGCGGCGGTATGGGCGGAGAAGAATGGAAGAAAAACACTAAAAGGCTGTTGAAGGAGCAAATCAGCCAGAATTACAATCATCCGTGCATAGTTATATGGTCGCTCGGGAACGAATTGAACTGGCTGCCCGATTTTCCAGGCGGCGACAACCCTGATTCGCTCGATGCTTTTCTGCGGGTGCTGAACAACATTGCTCATACTTTGGATCCCTCCAGGTTAACCGCAGCAAGAAAATACGAAGGAGCCGCCGAAATCGTCGATGTATTTTCTCCGTCGATATGGTCGGGATGGTACTCCGGTGTTTACACAAATTATCAAAAAGCTATTGAGGACGCACAGAAAAAGTATCCGCACCTGCTGCACGTCGAATACGGGGGATCTAGTCTGCTCGGAAGACATACCGAAAACCCGATTACCGGGGAAGGCATACTGAACCCGGACGAATGGACGGAAAAAGTAAATAAAATACATGTTAAGAATGTGGCCAGCATTGGCGATTGGAGCGAGAATTATATAGTGGATCTTTTCGATTGGTACTTGAGATATACGATGCAAACCACTACATTTGCAGGAAATCTGCAATGGGCGTTTAAGGATTTTCCGACGCCTCTCAGACCTGAAAACGCTATTCCTTATATGAACTTAAAAGGTCTGCTTGACCGTGACGGTCATCCTAAGGACGCATATTATGTTTTTAAAAGTTACTGGACTTCAAAGCCTGCATTCTGCTACATAGAAAGTCATACTTGGAAGCACAGGAGCGGCCCGGAAAATTTAGCGAGATCGGTTAGGGTGTATAGCAACTGCAGTTCGGTAGAATTATATCTGAACGGCAGGAATCTCGGTTTAAAGAAAAAAGATATTAAAAAATTCCCGGCATCCGGCCTTGTATGGGATTTGAAATTTATTTCCGGGAACAACAGCCTTAAAGCGGTAGGATTCGACAACGGGAAAAAAGCCGCGGAAGATACGTTGACCGTGAATTATACCTATAAGAAAGCCGGTACCCCGGATCATGTTAATTTAACGGCGGAGAAGTTACGCAGCGGCAATTATTTAATAACGGGAATAGTAGTGGATGCGGAAGGGCAGCGATGTCTTGATTATAATAAGAGAGTCGAATTTGCGGTGCTGGGCCCCGGCAGTTTACTCGAAGATTTCGGGACGACAACAGGAAGCTCGGTTATAGAAACCGCCGACGGTAAAGCGCAGATAATTTTCAGACCGGACGGACGGCGTAAGGCCACTGTTGAAATTCGCAGCCAAAGCTTTCAGGGAAATTATATTACGATTAATTGAACAATCTTTCATTAAAATCGATTAATTTTAATTTTTAATTATTAAGTAAAAGTATTTTTCAATTTATTAAACGTGAGGTAAATATGGAAGTAAGATATGCTCCCAATATAGAAAATTACAAGCGTATGACTTCGGATGAATTGCGCAAGGAATTTCTCATAGATACTTTATTTGCACCCGGTGAAATTGTGATGATTTATTCCGATATAGACAGGGCCATAGTAGGTTCGGCAGTGCCTTTAAATAACAAACTCAAGCTTGAAGCTTCTAAAAAAGAAATGGCCGCCGAATATTTTGCCGAAAGGCGTGAAATCGGCATAATAAATATCGGCGGAGAAGGAGCCATTACCGTCGACGGCAAAGAATATGTTATGGAGCTTAAAGATTCGCTTTATATCGGAAAAGGATCCAAGGCTGTCGAATTCTCGAGTAAAAACGCTTCCGAACCTTCCAAATTTTATTTCGTAAGCTATCCTTCTCATTCCAAATTCCCAACTGCGCATTCGAAATTCAGCCAGTCGGAGCCCGCCAGGCTGGGAAGTACGGAGGAAGCAAATAAACGGACGATATATAAATATATCCATAAAAACGGCATACAGAGCTCCCAGCTTGTAATGGGTTTAACCGAACTTGAGCCTGGAAGCATCTGGAACACTATGCCGGCGCATACGCATCCGCGCAGGTCGGAAGTGTACTTTTATTTTAATTTGAAGGATGACGCGGTTTTGTTCCATATAATGGGACCGCCGCAGGAGACCCGGCATATCATCGTTAGAAACGAACAGGTTGTCATTTCTCCGAGCTGGTCGATACATTCCGGTGCAGCTACTTCCAATTATACTTTTATTTGGGCGATGGGAGGAGAGAACCAGGAATTCGGCGATATGGACGGAGTAGGGATGTCGGAGCTTAATTAATCTGCTGAATTTAGAGTCGACTAGAACTTAAAGTTACATGTCCGGGTATTAAACATCCGGAATATGTAGTAAAGTTCGCCTCAAATTTATAAGTATTATTAAACGGAGATAAAAATGATCTTAGATAAATTTAAACTCGACGGGAAAACCGCAATTGTCACCGGCTCCAATAAGGGGATCGGACAGTATTATGCCCTGGCATTGGCAGAGGCCGGCGCCGATATTATCGGGGTCTCATTTGAGAAAGACTTCTCGGAGACGGAAAGGCTCATTACCGGAGCGGGCAGAAAATTCAAATCATACATCAGCGATTTTTCTTCGAGGGATTCCCTGTACGGTTTTATAAGCAACGTGAAGAAAGATTTCCCGAGGATCGATATACTGGTTAACAACGCCGGGACAATTATGCGCAAGCCGATTTCAGAACATCCCGACGATTACTGGGACAAAGTAATAGAAATAAACCTTACCTCGCAGTTTATCTTAACCAGGGAAATAGGGAAGGATATGGTCGCAAGGGGCTACGGTAAGATCGTATTCATCGCTTCTCTGCTCTCCTTCCAGGGCGGAATCTGGGTGCCCGGGTACAGTTCGTCCAAAGGCGGTATTAAACAACTGGCTATGGCATTTTCCAACGAATGGGCGAATAAAGGAGTAAATATAAACGCCATTGCGCCCGGCTATATAGCTACCGACAATACCAAAGCCCTTAGAGAAGATGCAGTTAGAAATCAGGCTATCCTTGACAGAATTCCCGCCGGCAGATGGGGTACGCCCGAGGACCTGATGGGTACGGTTCTGTTCCTTTGTTCCGATGCGTCTAATTACCTTAACGGAAGCGTGGTAACTGTAGACGGCGGCTGGATGGGAAGGTAAAAGACAGAATAATAACGCAGAGGGAAAAATGATATTTTACAGGATAATTACCTAATCATGAGATATTTAAGAAATATCACCGCCGTATTTGTTTTTTCCATGGCATGCTTTTCAGCCGCTCAGACCGGCAGTTCTCTTAAGGTATACGGAACTTATAATATGCCCGGAGTTGAAGGGAGAATCGATCACATTGCTATCGATGTTAAATCCGGCAGACTTTTCGTCGCCGCCCTGGGCAACGGAAGCGTAGAAGTGATAGATTTGAAAAACGGCAGGGTGATCCATTCGATTAAAAATTTAAGTGAACCGCAGGGTGTTGTATATATTGAGAAAACTAATTTGCTTTTCGTAGCTTCCGGCGGCGACGGAACATGCAAAATTTTTAACGGCCTTAACTATAAATTGGAAAAAGTAATCGATTTGGGATCCGACGCCGACAACATCAGGTATTATAATAACGTTGTTTATATCGGCTACGGTTCCGGCGGAATAGCGGCCGTAAGTACTTCGGATATGAAACTGCTTTATAAAATTACGCTCACTGCACATCCCGAGTCATTTCAAGTTGATCCGCGCGAAGGGAAAATATTCGTTAATGTTCCGACCGATGATCAACTGGATGTTATTGATATCAAAGAACGAAAGGTAATTACTAAAATTAACCTGAAAATACACGGCAATTTCCCTATGGCTCTTGATACTGCGGATCAATTGATATTTATAGGAAGCAGAGATCCCGCACGGCTTGTTCAAATCGACGCAGCATCATTGAAGATTATTTCACGGGAAAAAATTTCCGGGGATGCGGATGATATTTATTATGACATTAAGAAATCCTTAATATATGTCTCATGCGGCAGCGGTACAATAGATATATTCCGAAAAACTAATACCGGGAATATCGTATCTAAAGATAGAGTAAAAACCGCACCGGGAGCCAGGACTTCTTTATTCGTACCGGAGCTTGATAAATTTTTTGTCGCCGCCCGAAAATACGGCGGCCGCGATGCAAGGATAATTGAATATTCCGTTTTGAAATAAAAGGCAGCATAAAAACATAATCAGATGACGGTATATTTTTACAGCCGGTTATGACTACGGATATAGAGCGATATAAAATTTTTGATACTACTATGTTTTCAAATCATATTTTTATAATTTGAAAATTTAATGAACCGAAATTTTGATTAAATAAGTTGCCGGGTATAACAACTCTTTACTTAAAATCCGGGAGGGAGTAATGAAACAGCCGATATTATATTCTTTTATAATAAGCTGCATAATAGTGCTTTTTATTTTTACCGGCCAGACGTTCGCCGAGACTTATTCGGGAATTTTAAATCTCGAATCCGCAAACATCATATTTAATTATATCCCGACGGGTAGAAAGTCCGCCGGCAATAGCAAGGTTGTCGGGTTGGATTTTTATTACAATCACGAATTGGAAAAAGACAAATCGGGTAAAATGGTTCAGTTCCACTATATCTGGGAAGATACGGCGAATTCGGGATATTCGGAAGTGGGGGAAGTCATTAAAGGATTGGGCGCCAAACTTGCCGAACTGCACCATGCGGCCGCACTCAAATATTTAAAGAAGTTCAGCATTTACATTATCGTTGATCCCGACACGCCGGAGGAAACCAAAAATCCCCACTATATAGAACCTCCGGCAATTAAGGACATTGTTGAATGGGTAAAATCCGGCGGAGTACTGGTGCTGCTCGGGAACGACAAAGGCAACGCTGAGTTCAAGCACCTGAATATGCTCGCGGAAAATTTCGGTATTCATTTTAACGAAGACAGCAGAAACGACGTGCAGGGGAAAAAATACTACCAGGGAAAGTTTGATCATCTTCCGGCTCATCCCGTCTTTAAGGGAGTAGGTGAAATTTATATGAAGGGAATTTGTACGTTAAAGCTTGAAAAGCCGGCGGAGCCCGTGCTGACGGATAAAGGCGACGTAATAATGGCATATTCTCAATTCGGAAAAGGTTGTGTCTTTGCCGTAGGAGATCCCTGGTTTTATAACGAATACATTTACCACAGGTATTTGCCTGCCGTATACGAGAACGGCAAGGCGGCCAAAAATCTTTTTGAATGGCTTCTGCAAAAAGCAAAACCTGTTGATAATTAATCTATTTACTGCCCGGGATAATGAAGAATACATTTATCGGATCTTTCAACCAATTTTTATTTCTTAAGGAAAAAGGTTAATAAAATGGAAAAAGGAAACCTTACTGTGCCGTCGTTAGACGGCGGAAATTCGGCCAACTTCAGCAAAAGCGGGGGAAACTACAGGTGGACAATCTGCGCTTTGCTTTTCTTCGCGACTACCATAAATTATATTGACAGGCAGGTAATCGGCATACTTGCCCCCACGCTTCAGAAGGATATAGGTTTTAACGATATAGATTACGGTTATATCGTAACGGCGTTTCAGGCCGCTTACGCAATCGGATTGTTATTGTTCGGAAGATTTATCGATAAAGTAGGGACGAAGATCGGCTACCTGGTCAGTATTATTATCTGGAGCTTCGCGGCAATAGGACATGCCCTGGCTAAAACCGCTTTCGAATTCGGATTCGCAAGGTTTACCTTGGGACTGGGCGAGTCCGGCAACTTCCCCGCCGCTATTAAATCCACGGCCGAATGGTTTCCTAAAAAAGAAAGAGCCCTGGCAACGGGATTATTCAATTCAGGCGCGAATATCGGAGCTGTAGTTGCGCCTATCGTGGTACCTTGGCTGACACTTACCTGGGGCTGGCAGGAAGCTTTCATTTTTACAGGCGTCCTAGGATTTATCTG
The DNA here is from genome assembly GCA_046706945.1 of Ignavibacteriaceae bacterium. GTDB lineage: Bacteria > Bacteroidota > Ignavibacteria > Ignavibacteriales > Ignavibacteriaceae > FEN-1297. Next base: position 15,903 of record JBJKOY010000427.1, read on the forward strand.
GATAATTTTATGGGTCTGGTTCTATGAAATACCCGAAAAGCATAAAAAGGTTACCAAAGAGGAGCTTGCATATATCAACAGCGATCCGCCGGAAGAGGAAGTGGTAAAAGTACCCTGGCTGAAATTGTTAAAATACCGCCAGACGTGGGCATTCGTAGTCGGAAAATTTTTAACCGACCCGGACTGGTGGTTTTATTTATACTGGCTTCCCTTGTTTTTAAACAAACGTTACGGGCTGGACCTTGCTCACCTGGGCCTGCCTTTAATAGTTATTTATACAATGACCAGCATCGGGAGCATCGGCGGAGGCTGGCTGTCGGGAGCTTTTATAAAAAGAGGCTGGACCATAAACAAAGGAAGAAAGATGGTTATGCTTATCTGCGCAATACTGATTGTACCGATAATATTCGCTTCGAGCGTTCCGGAATGGTGGGCAGTATTCCTTATCGGGGTGGCCGCCGCCTCTCATCAGGGCTGGTCCGCCAATATTTTCACTACGACTTCGGATATGTTCCCCAAAAAAGCGGTCGCTTCAGTAGTGGGCCTCGGCGGAACGGCTGGAGCAATAGGAGGAATGCTGATAGCTACAGCGGCCGGGTATATTATCCAGCTTACCGGCCACTATATTGTGTTGTTCATTATCTGCGGAACGGTTTATTTAATTGCGTTGCTGGTTTTCCACCTTCTCGTTCCCAGACTTGAACCGGCGGATATTAATGTATAACATTATATAATTTAATCCTCGCT
>JBJKOY010000428.1:0-2283 GCA_046706945.1 Ignavibacteriaceae bacterium
AACTCCGTGCTGCTGTTCCCTGGAAGAATTGCTCCGGTCATTTTATTCATGACTTATGCCTTTCAATTAAATCCTTCGAAAGGATACTAAATTATTTTCACTAACTTCCTGTCAGCTTTAGCTGACAGGAGAATAAATTTACTACTTTTAAGAGGCTTTAGATACAAAAGACTTTCTTATGGGGCTAAAGCCCAGATTCAAATTGTGTCTATTTTAATCTGTCCGTCCGCTGAAGCGGACGGCAATTGAAATACTTTTTCTGCACCAAGCCCTAATGCCGCTTAGCCGATCACATTATGATCGAGACTTTGTAATAACTAAACTGAAATAAATAATTATTTCAATATTGTTTTCACTTGCCCCGCGCTGAAGCGGACGGCAATTGAAATACTTTTTCTGCACCAAGCCCTAATGCCGCTTAGCCGATCACATTATGATCGAGACTTTGTAATAACTAAACTGAAATAATTAATTATTCCAATATTGATTTCACTTGCCCCGCCATTTATGGCGGGGTAATTGTGTCTTCAACATCCCACAAATCTTCCCAGCTTTGGTTGTCTTTCCATAGAAAGACCTGGCCTTTAATCAGCCTGCAGTTCTTATCGATCTTTGAAATCGCTTTCATATCGTTTTCCGATAAGGGCGTGCCTTTAAGCGCGTCAAGATTTTCGGAGAAATGATTTATCGAGAACGGAATGGGTATTTGTCCGCGCTGGACCGCCCATTTAAGTGCGGCCTGTGCCGGAGTAATGTTCAGTCTCCGCGCGATTTTTCTGATAACCTCGTCCTCGAGATCGACGGTATCGTTCTCCGTCCTGTCGCGTTCCGGCCTGCCGGGCGATCCGAGGGGGCAGTAAGCAACCGGCTGAATGCCGTTTTCTTTACAGAAATCGAAAAGCCCGGCCTGCTGAAAGTGGGGATGCAGTTCCATTTCATTGCATACCGGCAGTATCTTCGCGTCCATTAAGAGAAGCTTCAGCTTAGGGATTGTCATATTCGACGTCCCGATGTTTTTAACCAGACCGGAATCGACAAGCTTCTCCATTTGACGCCAGGTTTTCATAAAATCCGCATGGATATATGGGCGCGCATTCGGACTGCGGGAGGATACGTCGCAATTCGGCGGATGATAGTTCGGAAAGGGCCAGTGCACCAGGTAAAGATCGAGATATTCAAGCCGCAGGTCCTTTAAGGATTGCCGGCACGACTCTTCGACTCGGCCGTGCATATCGTTCCATACTTTGGATGTAATCCATAGGTCATCCCGCTTAAGAAAGCCGCTCCGGAAAATTTCGCTGAGGACTTTCCCGATATGATTTTCGTTGCCGTAAACCGAAGCGCAGTCGATATGCCGGTACCCGTAATGAACTGCTTTATTAACCGCGGCAGCAACCGTCTCATGCGGAACGGAATCGGAACCGAAAGTACCGAAACCTATAGACGGGATCCTGCTTCCCGAACTGAGAGTTATATAAGGCATTGAACCTTGTTCTGTTTTTTCTTTTTTATTGTTTTGTTCGCTCATTATTTAATCCGCGCCGGCCGGCTTGAGTTTTAAAATTAGGTCCGTTTTTTTATTGAGTCGTTCCACAAAAATTCTTCTTCGATAACCGCATCCCGGAGCTTTTCGGAGCCGGGATTTTTTATCATCTCGGTCAGAAGTTCAACCGCGGTCCTGCCAAGTTTCCTGGGATCCTGATTAATTATTGAAAGCGAAGGAGAAAATGACTGCGCCGTTTCGTTGAACCCGAATCCCGCTACCCCGATATCATCGGGTATTTTCAGCCCGGCTTCTTTTACCGCCTTGTACGCGCCCAGCGCAACCCTGTCGTTTACGGTAAAAATAATTTCGGGAAGTTTTTTTCCGGCATACAGTTTCTTAAAGGCATCGTACCCGTCCTTTACGTCGAACCCGCCTTCGATTATCCATTCCGGGTTTATTTTTATCCCGTTTTTTTTCAAAGCAAGTTTGTATCCCTCGCACCTTTCTTTCCCGATGCTTACGTTCGAGTAGCCCGCGAAATGCGAGATCTTCGTATACCCTGCTTCAATTATTTTATTTAAAGCTTCAACCGCGCTTGCCTTATCGTTGAAAGCCACGCCGGGAAAATCAAGACCTTCGAACCGCCTGTCGAAGAATACCAGGGGGATATTCAGATCTTTAATACGGTTGAATATCTGCGGATCGTTTGTCTGCTGGGAGACCGAGACCAGCAGCCCGTCCACTCTCATTCCGATAAGCTTCTCAATGTTGGACTTTTCGTTCAGCCGGTTCTCCCT
>JBJKOY010000429.1:0-2252 GCA_046706945.1 Ignavibacteriaceae bacterium
AAAAATACGCTCAAATACAAAATGAAGTTAGATTCGAGAAGATTGGTCTGGAGGATGCAGAAATTGCACTCGTAGCTTACGGGCTATCGGCAAGAATTTGTCAAAAGACAGTTGACCTGGCAAGGGAGTTGGGGATTAAGGTAGGCTTGCTCAGACCAATCACTCTTTATCCGTTCCCGCAAAAAATTATTTCCGAAATTGCCGGTAATGTCGAATTTTTTCTCACTGTCGAAATGAACGCCGGTCAAATGGTTGAAGACGTTAAACTTGCCGTTAACGGCAAATGCCCAGTTTTCTTTAAAGGAAGGATGGGCGGAATGATCCCCGATCCCGAAGAGGTGCTTAAAGAATTGGAAGATATTATCGAAAAATTAAAACTCCCTGCCGACCAAATAGGTATAGGAAAATATTGAAAGGTGTAAAATGGAAACAGTTATATCGGATCATATTAACGGATATGAATTGGTTTTTAAAAAAACCGCGACCCTGACTGATACACCTTTCCATTACTGCCCCGGGTGCGGGCATAGTGTTGTACACAGATTATTAATGGAAGTTGTGGCCGAGAAAGGGATTCAGGATAAAACCATCGGCGTAGCCCCGGTCGGATGTTCGGTGTTTGCGTATAATTATATGGATATCGACATGCAGGAAGCCGCGCACGGACGCGCAAGCGCCGTCGCTACCGGGATTAAACGGATGCTTCCCGATAAATTCGTATTCTCCTACCAGGGAGACGGGGATCTGGCCGCTATCGGTACTGCCGAAACCATACATGCAGTCAACCGGGGAGAGAACATCCTAATGGTATTCATAAACAACGCTATTTACGGCATGACCGGCGGGCAAATGGCCCCTACCACTCTGATCGGACAGGTTACATCAACAACTCCGTACGGCAGGAACGTGCAGGCGGCGGGCTTTCCGATCAAAATAACCGAGATGGTTGCCCAGCTTCCTGGAGCATACTATATAACACGGCAGGCGGTTCATACCGTTTCCGCGGTAAGAAAATTAAAAAAAGCTATCGAGAAATCTTTCGACTATCAAAAATTAAATCTCGGTACCTCCTTTATTGAAGTCGTTTCCAACTGTCCTTCCGGCTGGAAGATGACGCCGGTTGAAAGCAACAAATGGCTGGAGGAAAATATGTTCCCGATTTATCCTATCGGGGATATTAAAGTACCGGGTAAATAATACAACTAGATTTTATATTTTTATAGGATGTTAATAATCCTTCCAGGAAGGATTATCTAAAATAAGGAATCAAATAATGCAAAAAGCGCACGAAATTATTTTTGCAGGTTTCGGGGGTCAGGGAATACTATCAATGGGTCAGATAATAGCATACTCGGCAATGATTGAAAACAAGGAAGTAAGCTGGATGCCTTCATACGGACCCGAGATGCGGGGCGGAACGGCCAATTGCATAACCATTGTTTCTTCCGATAGGATCAGCTCCCCGATTATATCGCGGTTTGACACTGCTATGGTGCTAAATCAGCCGTCAATGGATAAGTTTGAAAACAGCGTCAAACCCGGCGGACTTTTAATGTACGAAAAATCCACCATTATAAATCCGCCGACGAGAACGGATATAGAAATAATGGCGATACCGGCTAACGAAGAAGCTCAGAAATTAAATAAGAAGCAGGTAGCAAACATGATCTTTATCGGCGCGTTTCTGGAAAAGCGTCCCGTAGTAAAAGTGGAAAATATTATTAAAGCATTGAAAAAAGTTCTGCCGGAGAGGCATCATCATTTAATTCCTGTAAATGAACAGGCGATTGCTGTAGGAGCCTCCATAGCAAAAGAGTACGAAAAAAGTTTGGCATAAAAATAAAAATTCAACCTGACTGGCCAGCAGACGGGTTGGAAGCGAGGCGAAACATGAAAGAAAACGAAATAAAGTGTATGCGGGCGTGCAAGAATACCTGCGCAATGCTCAATGAAGCTTTGCGTAAAGAAGCGGCAATTGTAAGATTTTACGAAAACATGCTGGAGCAATGCAATATTCCCGAAGTAAGCAGTTTCGTACAGGAAAGCATTGAAGAAAAAAGACAGGGGATTCTTAAGATCATTCAAAAACTGAATGAAATCCATGCGCGCTCACAAGTTGTGGACGGAATGATATCCAGTTTCAACAATATCGACGGATAAGCCGGTTTTCCATATTTCCTACATATTATGATTAGTCCTATTATTTGACATAGGGCGGTCGATTAAGTATATTTGGTATCTGAAAATTTTAA